>JAAYLU010000089.1 GCA_012521675.1 Synergistaceae bacterium
GCCCGAGGATTTCCTACGGCTGGCCCGCTCCCAGGGGTTCGGGGTTTATTGACGGAAGGGGAGAAAAAATATGGGGAGCTTGAGGATCGCAGCGGATGAGAAGGTGATGGAGAAACTGAGGAAGATGGGGGAGGTTCACGCCGTTCAGAGGACCTTGGGAATGGGCTGAAGCGCCAGGAGGGTCGTCCGCATAGAGGACGGCAGGCCTTCGGCGGAGGCCGAGTACACGAGGATAGAGCAGGACGGGGTGATCCTCTGGGTCCCCTCCTTCATCGAGTTCGTCAACGACGAGGTCGCCGTGGTGCAAAGGGGGCTGCCGTGGTCCTCGTACCTGATGATCGCGGGTGTCCTGCTTGACAGCGACGGGGAAGGGTGTTGCAGGGGATAATCGGGCGGAGAACTATTCGATATCGGAATGTTTGTTTTAGGCAAAGGTATTCAGGATAATTACGGTGTATTTCCATTAGTCGCTTGTTCTTTGGAAAAAGAGTGTTATGATATTTACGTGGTCTCAAACGGCAAAAGCCGTAATTCTACAGGAGGTGTGTTTCATGTCTGCTGAAAAGCGTACTTCCTCTAACGTCCTTCTCGACACCGCACTGAAAAACTTCTACGCAGCCGCTGAGGAGATGGGCCTGAGCGATGATCTCATCGACATTCTCAGCCACTCCGAGCGCAGGACCGCCGTCGCCATCCCGGTCGAGATGGACGATGGCTCTGTAAAGGTGTTCAACGGTTACCGGGTGCTTCACTCGGCCGCGATCGGCCCGGGCAAGGGCGGCGTCCGCTTCCACCAGGATGTCTGCCTCGACGAGTGCGAGGCGCTCGCGATGATGATGACCTGGAAGTGCTCGCTCGCCGGTATCCCCTACGGGGGCGGAAAGGGCGGCGTCGACTGTGATCCTCTCCAGCTCTCGAAGAAGGAGAAGGAGAGAGTGGCCCGCACGTGGGCGGCCCGAATGGCACCCGTGATCGGCTCGTGGACCGACGTGCCCGCGCCTGACGTCGGAACCAGCGGACCGGAGATGATGTGGTTCATCGACACCCTGAGCAAGATCCACAATAGGCTCGATCCGGCGGTCTTCACCGGCAAGCCCGTCGGCATGTGGGGATCCAAGGGACGCACGGCGGCCACCGGGTACGGAGTGGCGACCTGCGCTCTCGAGCTTCTGAAGAATCTGAACCTCGATCCCTCAACGATCAAGGTCTCCATCCAGGGATTCGGCAACGTCGGGACCTATGCAGCCCTTACAATGGTAAACGCCGGCGCGAAGGTCGTGGCCATCAGCGATATCACCGGAACCTACTACGCCCCGAACGGGCTCGACATCAAGAAGGCCATGGAGCACGCGCAGAATCACCCCAAGAAGCTGCTCGAGGGCTTCACCTGCGACGGCTGCCAGAAACTGGACCTCAACGAGGCCATCTACGCGGAGTGCGACATCTTCATGCCGTGTGCGCTCGAGGGAGTCATCACCGGGGAGAACGCCGACAAGGTGAGGGCGAAGTACATAGTCGAGGCGGCCAACGGCCCGATCACCCCCGAGGGAGACGCGATCCTCGACAAGAAGGGCGTGTTCGTCGTCCCCGACTTCCTGGCCAACTCCGGCGGGGTCATCGGCTCCTACTTCGAGTGGTGCCAAAACCTCAGCGGTTTCTTCTGGACGGAGGAGGAGTACAACGAGAGGCTCATTCGCATCATGAAGGACAACTTCCAGCTCGTCTGGGCCTACGCCAAGGAAAAGAACGTCAAGATGCGCCGCGCGGCCTTCATGGCTGCGATCCAGAGGGTCGCGGACGCGGTCCGCATGAGAGGCGTGTTCCTGTAGAGATCGCTCCTCGATCAGCCTATGGCAAAAAAGCGGCCCGACGGGCCGCTTTTTTTATTTCATGATCGGTTTGATCAGGGCTTGAGCCTGTAGATGGTGCGAGGCCAGGGGATCGCCTCTCGTATGTGCTGCAGCCCCCCTATCCATGCCACCAGCCTCTCTATTCCCAGGCCGAAGCCGCTGTGTATGAAGGTGCCGAACTTGCGCAGGTCCAGGTACCAGTCGTACGCCTCCTCCGGAAGCCCCTCTTCCCTGATCCGGGAGAGCAGCCTGTCGTAGTCGTCCTCCCTCTGGGAGCCGCCGATTATCTCCCCGTAGCCCTCGGGCGCGAGCAGGTCATCGCATAGGACGAGGTCGGGGTTCGTCGGGTGCTCCTTCATGTAGAAGGCCTTGATTTTTTTGGGGTAGCACTCGACGAAGACCGGCTTGTCGAACTGCTGGGTGAGTATGGTCTCGTCCTCGTTTCCGAAGTCCTCGCCGTAAGGGGTCCGGCTGCCGAGCTCGTGCAGCATCTCCATTGCCTCGTCGTACTGAAGGTGATAGAAGGGGGCCTTCACGTTCTCCAGCTTCGAGACGTCGCGTTCCAGAATGGCGAGCTCGGGGCGGCAGTGTCTCAACGACTCGGAGACTATGTGGCAGACGAGCCCCTCCTGGAGCTCCATGTTGTCCTCGTGGTCGTAGAAGGCGACCTCCGGTTCAAGCATCCAGAACTCTGTCAGGTGCCTCCTGGTCTTTGACTTCTCCGCCCTGAATGTCGGGCCGAAGCAGTAGACCTTGCCGAACGCCGCGGCCGCGGCCTCGGCGTAGAGCTGCCCTGTCTGGGCCAGGTAAGCCTTCTGCTCGAAGTAGTCGAGTTCGAAGAGGCCTGACGCCCCCTCTCCCGCTGCGCCACTTATGATGGGGCTGTCGATCAGCAGAAAGTCGTTCTGCTGCAGGTACTCGCGCGCGGCTCTGATCACTCGGTCTCTCAGGCGCATGATCGCCTGCTGGCGGCTGCTTCTCAGCCACAGGTGGCGGTTGTCGAGCAGGAAGTCCACCCCGTGGTCCTTCTTTCCCAGGGGGTACTCGTCGACCGGGTTCTGATATACGCACAGATCGGTCACCAGGAGCTCGACCCCCGACGGGGCCCGGTCGTCCTTCTTGACAAAGCCGTATACCTCCACCGAGGCCTCGAGGCGAAGCCCCTTGGCCGTGTTGAAGATATCCTCCGGGACTTCGTTTTTCACCATGACTCCCTGTACTGATCCAGTGCCGTCGCGAAGCTGCAGGAAGTGAATCTTGCCGGAGCTCCTCATGTTGTAGAGCCAGCCGCGTATAATCACTTTTTCCTCGATATGGGACGGGAGATCTTTTATTGCGGTCCAAGATTTCGCCATCGACATTCTACCTCCATCATCCGAAGGGATTTGTACTCTGACCATATGCAGTATATGATACACTAAGCAAAAATAAAAGGAGGGGAACCGGTGCACATTCCCCGTTTAGTCTTCGCTGAAGAGAGAAAAGCGGACAAAATCGCTCCCAGCATACTGATCGCATCTGTCTTGAAGGGCATGGGGCGCCCCGTGCGCTTTTTCAGCACCGGAAGCGACGAGCGGTACATCAAGCTCCTGGAGCTTGTCACAGGCCAGAAAACGACCATTCTCGACCCGTTCGCATGCGGGAGCAACCGCAACATGAAGCTCCTGTTCCAGGTCGCGGCGTCCCCTGACGCGCTTAATATAGTCTTCAGCTCCCTCGGACAGAGACAGGAACCAGGGGTCTTCAACGTCAGTCCGATCCCCGGCGATATAGCAAGAACGCTCGAGAGCCCGGTGGTGCTCATGCTGTACGCTGATAACCCCGCGGCCGTGACGTCTCGCGTTCTGGAGAGCGTGGCGAAGCAGATCTCCTCCCAGGAGATGCGCCCCTCGGCGGTGCTGTTCTCCTCCGCCTTCAACCCGAGGGAGTATCAGCTGCTGGAGATCGAGGCCGGGCGAAGGACGCCCCTTCTGAACCTTGGATTTGTTCCGAAGACGCTCGAAAAGGAAGCCCCCGCTCTGATGGAGTTGTGCATCAAGGAGATGGGTACCCGGGCCGTATTCCCTGTAAAGGCCGCTACCGCGCAGCTACAGGGAATGATCAACCAGGTGGAGTGGGATATCCTGTGGGGCTTCGGAAAGAGAAACACCAAGTGGGGGGCCGTGCAGGACTCTCATAAGGGACTGGGAGGGGGCATTCACGTCGGCATTCTGTCGAACTCCGACTATGACCTCGAGGGAGACAACGCGGAGCTTCTCTTTAGATACCTAGGATGCAAAACGACCATCGTGCCCCTCGACGGATCCCTTCCGAGCGCTAGGCTCGACGCCCTGTACATCCCTCATGCCCCGGGCTTCCTGTGCGCCGAGAACCTCCTCGCCAAGCAGGACATGCGCAGGTGGTTCACTTCGTTTTTAAGGTCGACCAAGCCCGTCATGATCAACGGCGGTGTCACACCGTTGCTGGGAGAGTATTTCTCCCTCCCGAATAAAAAGCGGTACGAAGGACTCAAGCTCTTCCCGTTCAACGGAGTTTACGAAATGCCTTCGCATAACGGCCTTGGAAGGGTGGAGGCCACCTCCTCGTTCGAAGGGGATATCATGTTGAACAAGGGGGAGAAGATCAGAGGTTTCCTTCCGGTTTATGCGTCAGTTGTCGACCCGGGAAACACCTCCGGCGCCTTCTGGATCGTGAGTGACCCGGCAAAAAGCGCGGAGACCGGACTGTCCGGATGGAGCACAGCCTCCTCGATCGCGACCGAAATCCGCCTTGAGCTTTGGAGCAACGTGGAGGGCGTGCTTCGCTGGTTGGTCAAAAGAAAACAGTAAGAGAGGAGACGGGTCTTCAGATTATGCGGTGATGCATGAGGGCCTCCTCCGGAGAGGAGAACGATATAGGCTCGTCCGGCAGCAGGGCGCCGATCAGGGCGAAAACCCCTCTGCCGAACGACCGCAGAGCTTTCCTGTCGCTCTCCGTGTCCCCTAGAAAGAGGGGATTGGACGCACCGGCCGCTTCGCAGAGCAAGCTCAATCCCAGGGGGGACGGTTTGGTGATCCCCAGGTCGGCCGTGATGATCATACGGGGCGGGAAGTCCTGCCAGCCGATCCTTTCGAGGGCCGGCACCAGCTCCCTTCTCGACCTTCCGGTGTAGATCCCGGACGGAACCGGGAGGGAGTTCCAATGCATCGATATCAAGGGGCGCTCGTTGCTCTGCAGGCCTGTTCTCGGTGTGGGAAGCACCCTCCCCTCCAGCCGCGTCTCCGCCCCGAAATAGAGCTCGTCGCAGACCCTGTGAACTGTCTCCCTGTCCACATGCTCCCCGAAAGACCTTCTAACCCAGGAGGGGACGTCCATATTCGAGCAGCCGTCGAGCAGGGATCTCCACTCTTCGGGCGAGGGCAGGCTTTCGGCGAGCGATTCCCTGTCGTTCGCGGCCGCGCAGCAAGCCGCCGCCCACGCTATATCGTAATCGTCGTTGAAGGCCGGGTGAGTCTTGGTGAGGGTGAAGTGCTCCTTCGAGAAGGATGAATCCGCGTTCTGCCGCCCGAGCGGCACTGTCCAGGCCCAGCGAAGGGCCTCGACGATTACCTCGTAAAACGATCGGGAGGTGTCGACTAGGACTCCGTCCACATCGAAGATAACGATATCATGCGCCGCCGCGGGCCTCTGGATGTTCAGGAGCACCAACCTCCCTCGGAGTTTTCCCGCCGAGTATTTTACCAGAGTTTTCGCGGGAGGGCGAAAGGTGGCGATTCGGGTGCTTCTGGAAATACCTCTGAACTACTCCTCGGGCGTTCTCTACCTGCAGCTCGCCCAGCACTTGGAGAAGATGATCCTCTCCGGCAGCATAACCTCGGGGGAGCGCCTCCCCGGAACCAGGGAGCTCGCCAGGATGCTGAAGGTCAGCAGGAGCACGGTGGTCTCGGCATATTCCGTCCTGGTTGAAAAGGGCCTTGCCCATCAGTCCGAGAGGAGCGGCACGTACGCCTTGAACCCGAGGTTGGAGGGCGAGGAATCCTCTCCGGATGAAGAGGCGCTGTTCCGATTCGACTCCGAGTCCCCCTGCAAAGAGCTGCTGCCCCTGTCCGGTCTTTCCGAGATATTGTGGGATATGTCGTCGCCCGAGCTGGAGAGCGCGCTTGAGACAAGCCCCGTCGAGGGGCAGCCCGCCCTCAGGCGCCAGCTTCTGCACCATGCGGCGCTGAGGGGGATCCCGGCTCATCCCGAAGAAGTGGTGGTCACCTCCGGGGGAAAGGACGCTCTGTCTACGGTCTTTCGTTCATTGAAATGCCTTGGAATCTCAAGGCTGTGGGTGGAGGAGCTGACCTACGGAGAGATACCCGGCATCGCAAAAAACGAGCGGTTGCCGCTGAGGACCGTTCCGCTGATGGACGAGAGCTCTCTTTCGTTGCTTGAAAAACTGACCCCGAAGGATGTCCTCTATCTCATTCCCAGCTTTCAAAATCCCACGGGACGCACTATGTCGCACGAGTTGCGGGAAAAAGTCCTGTCGGCCCGTCGACGGAGCGGGTTTCTGATACTGGAGGACGACAGCTACGGCGAGCTTCGCTACGGCGAGAAGTCCATCTCCGCCCTCAAAGCCATGGACGAAGGCGCCGGCATAATCTACATCGGCTCCTTCAGCCAGGCTCTTTTTCCCGGCATGAGGCTTGGATACACCCTCCTCCCTCTCTCCTTGAGGGAGACCTATTTGAAGGTCAGCTCCCTTCGCCAGGGGCATGTCTCGTCACTTGTCCAGTCGGTAGTCACCCGCTTTCTCGCGGAGGGCAAGCTCGCCGCGGCGGTCGAAAGGGCGAGGAGAGTGCTGTCCGGAAGGATGAACAGGCTGGTCCCGTTGCTTAAGGCCTACTTCCCGGCCTCGAACGTCGTTTGGCCCGAGGGGGGGATTTTTCTCTGGCTCCCCGTGCCGGGGATGGATGGCGCCCACGCCGCCATTCTTGCCGGCGGGCAGGGTGTCAGGGTCACTTCGGGTGAGAGATTCGCCCCGAGAAAGACCAAGGTCTCAGCCGTACGCCTCTCAGTGGCGGCGGTACCGGAGGAATCGCTGGAGGAGGCCGTGTCCAGAATCGCAAGGGCATGGTCGGGGGGGTCGACCGTTTGAAACCTATCCGTCGTCGGGAGGCGCGACAATCGTCCCCTCTTCACTGGAGGCCTCAAGGTCGATCGAGACCAGCCACCTTCTCCAGAGCCACAGGGCCGCGGCCGCGGCCCCTCCGCCCCCGAACAGGCCAAGGGCGATATAATCGAGCCTTCCCCGTCCGAATAGAAAACCTCCCATGCCTGCCACGGCATAGCTGAACAAGAGCACGGAACTGACGGACAGCATCAAGACAATGGTGCGCAAGGTCGTACTCATCCTTTCGAGATAATCCCCAAAAAAAAACGGCTAAATATGTCTTGTAGTTTTGTCGCAAATATGATAAGGTGCGCCAAGACGTATAATACAGACTGTTATACAACGAATTTGTCGTTGTCGGAAAAATTTTAAGGAGGTCCACAGATTGAGAGAGACAAGATTATACACCACTTCGGCCGATTACGCATACCAGGAGCTTCGTCACAGGATAATTACAAAACAACTCAAGCCGGGACAGCGTCTCCCCGAGGTGAACATCGCTGCCCAGATGGGTGTCAGCCGTACGCCTGTAAGGGAGGCCCTCAGGCGCCTTGCGAGCGAGGGCCTGGTCCAGATCATCCCGAACAGCGGGGCACGTCTTGCAGCCCCAACTGTCAGGGAGATCGAGGATACTTTCCTTGTTCGGGAACAGCTGGAATGTCTTGCTATTGAACTGGCGGCCGATAAAATCGGCGATCGACACCTGCGTCGAATCGAAGAGGCGCTCATCGAGGAGAGCAGGGCCATAGAGGACAAGGAGTTGGAGACCTACCTCGAGGTCAACGAGGCCTTTCACAAGACCGTCGCCGATGCGAGCGGCAACAAGGTGCTGGTGGAGTACGTCGAGAACATCCTTGCGAGAACGAACGCATACGTCGTATTCTACGACCCCTTTTTCAAGCCGGAGACGACGCCTTCTCCCGACGACCACAGGCGCATACTCGCCGCGTTGAAGGACAAAGACAAGGAGAAGTGCATTGAGCTTATGAAACTGCATCTAAAAAAGACGGTCATAAGCCTGGATAAAATAGTCTCTTACGAATAGTCGCCAAGGCTGGCGACAATATGTCCGATGATTGTCTCTGGCGAAGTCCGCATTTTTTCGCCACAAATCCGATGAAACAGGTGATGATGCTGGATAGATACAACACGCACGGAGCGATGGATTATTCCCGCTCCGCTGCTTATTGGGGAGGATAACAGCTCATGACGGACAGGATCCCGACATTGGACTTGGTCAGGAACTACAGGACTATCAAAGAGGAGATTCTTGAAGCTCTCGATTCGGTGCTGGAAAGTCAACAGTTCATCCTTGGACGGGAGGTCGGGCTCTTCGAGGAGGAGTGCGAGAGCTACCTCGGGGATGTCTCCGCAATAGCCTGTGCATCGGGCACGGACGCGCTTGTCTTGGCGCTCATGGCCCTTAACGTCGGGCCGGGGGACGAGGTGCTGACGACTCCGTACAGCTTCTTCGCGACGGCGAGCAGCATCGTGAGGCTCGGTGCCGTGCCGGTTTTCGTAGACGTGGATCCCGATACGTTCAACATCGACGTTGATAAGGCGCTTGACGCTATAACTCCCAGGACGAAGGCCTTCATGCCGGTCCACCTCTTCGGTCAGATGACGCCCCTTGAAAAGTGCATGGATGAATTCGAGAGCAAGGGAATCGCCGTCGTCGAGGATGCGGCCCAGGCCTTCGGCGCGACGCGGCTCGCGGGCGGCGGGCTTATGCGTGCAGGGGCGGTTGGCCGCATGGGATGCTTCTCCTTCTTCCCCACCAAAAATCTGGGAGGTTACGGAGACGGAGGCATGGTGGTCACCAGGGACGACGAGGCCGCGAAGCGCCTGGGAAAACTAAGGGTGCACGGGGCGTCGACCATGTATTTCCACGACGAAGTCGGTCTGAACAGCCGCCTGGATACTCTTCAGGCCGCGATACTGAGGGTCAAGCTTCGTCACCTCGAGGAATGGAACGAGGAGAGGCGAGCGGTGGCCGACAGGTACTTCGCCCTCTTCGCCGAGGACATACCGGGTGAGCATGTGGTCATTCCTCGTGAGCTGGAGGGGAATCGACATATTTATCACCAGTACGTAATTCGCGCAGAAAGACGGAACGAACTGCAAAGACACCTCGAGAGCGAGGGAATAGCCAGCAGAGTGTACTACCCGCTGAGCCTCCATTTGCAGAGGTGTTTCGAGTTCCTCGGATATAAAAAGGGCGATTTTCCCGTGTCCGAACGGCTCAGCGAAGAGACGCTCGCTCTTCCCGTCTTCCCGGGCCTCACGCTGGATGAGCAGGTGCGCATAGTCGGAGCGATAGGACAATTCTTTCGTAAAAAGTCCTGACCATTATTGCTCAATCCGGTATAACCGTGTAAAATACTGATGGATATGTGAGGCTGGCGGGGTAATCTCTTGCCAGTGAAAAATAGCGGCGTCGGAGGTGAGGGCCATGTTTCCGTTTTTCTTCGATTCAACCATGATATTCTTGCTGCCCGCTCTCTTTCTTGCCATGTGGGCGCAGATGAGAGTGAAGACAGTCTTTGCAAATTACAGTCAAGTTCCTTCGCGCAAAGGAGTGACGGCTTCCGCGGTCGCCAGGGAATTGCTCGACCGGCTCGGGCTTTCAGGTGTTCCCATCAAAAGGGTGCGGGGCAATCTCACGGACCATTACGACCCGCGGGACAAGAGCCTCAGCCTTTCAACCGCAGTGCACGACAGCACCAGCATAGCAGCTATCGGCGTAGCGGCGCACGAGGTGGGGCACGCCATCCAGGACAGCAAGAACTACTCGCCCCTGAGGATTCGGAACTCGATCGTCCCCATCGTGGGAATTGGCTCCTCCTTGGCCATTCCGCTCTTCTTCATCGGCCTGCTCCTGAGGGGGGAGACACTGATGAACCTAGGGATCTTTCTCTTCCTGGGAGTGATCCTGTTTCACCTGGTGACCCTGCCCGTCGAGTTCGACGCGAGCAACAGGGCTTTGAAGATCCTCTCGGACACGGGGATGCTGGGTAGCGACGAGATAAGCGGGGCAGGCGCCGTCTTGCGCGCGGCCTCTTGGACCTACATCGCCGCCACTGTGATGGCTTTTGCCCAGCTGATAAGACTTCTCGCTCTAAGGGGCATGTCAGGCAACAGAAGATAGCCCGCCTCGCAGACGACCTTCAAGGCAAAGAACGGGAAAGTGGAGCGGCTTCCCCGGTCGCTCCACTTTATGCTACTTCTTCAAGGTAGAAAGGGACGGAAAATATGCCTCTGCTTCTTTTTCTGATTTTAATCTTTCTTTTTCCGTGGCTTTTCCTGTTGCTCGTGCTGCTGTTCTATGTCCTGATCCCGCTGGGCTTTACGATTCAGACATTCCTTTGGCTGATATACGAGCCGGTGAGATTGCTTAAAACAGTGACCGACGGGCGGGTGCGACGGAACCACGGGCTGATGCACGCCACCATAAACGTCCTTGAAGAGGGGATGGGACAGCTTGACATCGAGGGGATGCCCACGGCTGACGGCTTCTCTCTTAGAGGGAAGATCGGACCCGAATCCGCTCTTCATGCGGCCACGGAGGCGCTGGACCGTTTGAAAAGAGGTGAAGTATCCCTGGCAGCATATCGAAGATGCGGGATAAGCGTTTTATTCGCAAACACCATGCTGGCTTTGGTTCTCTATGTCTTGCTCCGACTCATCGGCGCGGGCGGCTTGGTGTCGGCGGGATTGACCCTGGCGGCGGTCTGTTTCGCCGGATCAAAATCCGGACTGTTCGCGCAGCGCCTGGGTACCGTGTCGTCAAACCTGGACGACATGGAGATAACGGGTGTGGAAATAAGCGGGGAGCGTGTTGCATTCGGCGGCATGACCTTTTTCTCCCCTGCCGGAGTGTTCGTGCGAACTAGAAAGATGGGGGCGCCCAGGGTAGCGGAGGTAGTCTCTCCGTGAGGGGTGTCGAGGCAGCGCTGGCAGTTTTGGGGCAGGTGAGACAGGGAAGGTTTGCCTCCGAGGCCATACGGCGCCTGGGAGACTCGATGTCCCCCGGAGATTTGACACTCGCCTCCTCTCTGGTCTACGCTGCACTTAGAAGGCAGCAGCTCTGGAGGGAGATATTCCTGTCCTTCTACAGGGGGTCTCCGGGCAGCCTCACCAGGGAGCTGGAGGATTCCCTGTGCGTGGGCACAGCGGGGTTGCTCGAGTTGAGGAATTTTGCCCCAAGAGTCCTCGTCAACGCATTGGTCCAGGCCCGAAAGGACGGGGGGGACGAGCGAGGCGCCCGATTGCTCAACGCGGTGCTGCGCAGAGTCTCCGAGGGAGGAGCCGAGAGGCTTGCAAGGATAGGATCGTCTGGAAACGCGAAGGAGCAGGCGCTCTTCGCGGGAATTCCCCTCTGGATTGCGAATATCTGGCGCAATACATTCGGAGAAGAGGGGAAAACTCTCTTGAGGTTGGCGCGCATTCGCTCCTACTCCTCCTTCCGGGTTTTCCCCGAGGAGAGGATCGACACCATCATCGATCGGGCTGGACAAGCCGGTCTTCGCTGCTGGCGATCGCCTCTTCTGCCCTATAGCGTGCGCTTGAGCGGCACTGTGTTCCCTCCCTCTTTCCCCGGCTTCGCGGAGGGGTGGGCCACTCCGCAGTCGGAGGGATCGATGCTAGTGTGCGAGGCTGCGAAGAGCGTCTACAGGAAGGGGCCTATCCTGGAGATGTGCTCCGGGAGGGGAATAAAGACCGGCCTGTTCGCGCAGCTCCTTCCCGGGACGCCGATAGAGGCCTTGGAGCTCTCCCCCAGGCGTGTCTCGGCCGCCGAGCGGGAGATGACAAGGCTGAAGCCGCCGGTTCGCCCGGTGTTTCGAGTTGGAGACGCCCTGACCTCGACCCCGAACATCGTTCCCGGATTGATCTCGCTTGACGCTCCATGTTCCGGGAGCGGCACATGGAGTCGGCGCCCCGAGGGGAAATGGCGTCTTTCACCGGAAAAACTGAGGTCTTTAACGCTTCTGCAAAAAGATTTGCTGAAAAAGGCTGTCTCCCTCCTTGCGCCGGGAGGAATTGTAGTCTACTCTACTTGTAGTCTTCTTAAAGAGGAAAATGAGAGTGTTGTCGCCGAAGTCCTGTCCGAGGATTTATCTATAACGGAGCTGCCGTTCCCTATTACGGCGAAGCACCTTCGAAGAGGAAGGCCTTGGGGAGTGTACGTTTGGCCCGAACTGCCGTGGCTTGACGGCTTTTACATGGCGGCAATTTTAAAAAGATCGGGAGGGAAGGACTCTTGATGGGAAGAATTCTTCGCTGGGCGATCGTCCTGGCGCTTTTGGTTATCTTGATCTCAGGAAGCATGGCCTTCTACACCGTATTTTTCGGGGGCAAGGACCTTGTAATACCTCCCCTGAGAGAGATGTCGGTCCTGGACGCCGTGGAGAGCGCCGAGCGGATGGGGCTCGAGGTCAGGATCGAGCAGATCGACTCCTCGGTCTCCGCCGGGATGGTGCTTGCCCAGTGGCCCGACCCGGGCACGAAAGTCCGAAGGGACAAGACCGTGATTCTGAAGGTGAGCAAGGGCGGAAACAAGAGAGGCATATCGGATCTCAGGGGCCTTGAGCAGGGACAGGCCATTCGCGCGATAGAGGAGCAGGGGCTCCCGGTCGGTGATATCCTCAAAATACATGACAATTCTCGCCCGGCCGGCGCTGTGATCGCCCAAAATCCCGCCTCTCCCGCCATGATCGACAGCGAAAGAAAAGTGGACCTTCTTGTAAGCCTCGGCCCGGTCCCGAAGGATGGGCGAATCCCGGTTCCCGACATAGCCCAGCGCGATGAGAGTGCCGCGAGGCAGATACTTCAGCAGAGCGGGCTGAAAGTCGGAGGAGTCGAGTACGTCGCCACGCAACACACGCCGGAGGGCATGGTTATGGGGACCAAGCCGAAATCCGGTTCCATGGTGCGCCAGGGTGACTCGATAGTGATCCAGGTTGCCACCTCGAGGAAAAAGACTCCCGAGCCGACTCAACCGCCTGTGCCGGTCGATCCTGACTTAACGGGTGTGGTTGTGGAGCAGCCGCGGGTTCCCCCCAGCCAGATAGGACCGGTCGGTCCCGTCCGGCCGATGACGCCGGAGCAGATTGAACTGGCGGGAGCGACAGGCCTTGCGCCCGGAGAGCTCCCGATGCCCGTGCCTGTCACGCCGGTTGCTCCTGTCACGCCGGGAAAGCCCGCGACGCCGGAGACGGAGACGCCCGCACCGACCCCCGGGGTCGCGCCCGCCGGCACTGGATTGGCTAAGATCCGCTACCAGGTGCCGCCTTTGACCAAGCCTCTCTCTCTGAAGATAGAGATGGTCGACGGGACGGGGACGAAACCTCTTCTCACGCGTAACGTCAATGGAGGGGAGTTCATCTCCCTTGATTCCCCCTTCTACTCGGAGGCGGTCGTGACCGTCTACCTGGGAGGGGAGTTCGTATGGCAGGAACGCTACAAGTGAGTAAAA
>JAAYLU010000090.1 GCA_012521675.1 Synergistaceae bacterium
CGAGCGCGGTCAGGTATTGGCCAAGCCCAACTCCACCCAGTCCCACACCAGGTTCAAGGCGGAGGTCTACGTGTTGAAGAAGGAGGAGGGCGGTCGTCACACCCCGTTCTTCGCCGGCTACAAGCCTCAGTTCTACTTCCGCACGACGGACGTCACGGGTGGTATCAAGCTTCCCGAGGGAGTCGAGATGGTGCTTCCGGGCGACAACGCCACCTTCGAGGTCGAGCTGATAGTTCCGATCGCCATGGACCAGGGTCTCAGATTCGCGGTTCGCGAGGGCGGCCACACAGTCGGCGCGGGCGTCGTCACCGAGATTATAGAATAAGATCATCTGGCAGAACCGGGAGGATTGTTTTTAATGGCGGATATAGTGAGTATGCAGTGCACGGAGTGCAAGAGAAGAAACTACAGCACGACCGTGAACAAAAGGAAGCAATCAAAGAAACTGGAGCTCAATAAGTTCTGTAAATGGTGTGGTAGACACACCTTGCACAAAGAAGGGAAGTAGTGTAGAATACACTCTGCTTGCAGGTCCGTAGCTCAATTGGCAGAGCACTGGTCTCCAAAACCGGGGGTTGCAGGTTCGAGTCCTGCCGGGCCTGCCATTTTTTATTGTCCAAAATAGATAGGAGGCAGAGGTTGTGGGAAGTGTCCTCACCTTCGTTAGAGAGGCCAAAGCCGAGCTAAAAAAGGTAACTTGGCCGGGGAAACAACAAGTATGGTACTCGACAATCGTCGTGATTGTCTTCACCCTTCTCGTATCAGCCTATCTGGGCCTGGTGGATATGCTTCTGACGGCGATTTTCTCGAGGATCTTCAGATAAGCGCCCGCTGCCGATCCAGGCAGTTTTCACCGGAATTGTTCGAGAGATCGGCAGGGAGGTGAGGGGGCCGCTAATCCCCCTTTGACGCATGGATAGTAATGAAGAGCGCCGCTGGTATATTGTGCAGACCTATACCGGATACGAAAACCGCGTAAAGGCGAACATAGAACAGAGAATCGCGACGATGGGCATGGAGGACAGCATCTTCAACGTCCTTGTACCCATCGAGACGAGAGTGTCCGTGAAGGACGGGAAGAGCAAGAAGATTACGCGAAAGCTTTTCCCGAGCTACGTGCTTGTGGAGATGTGCCTGAACGACCAGTCCTGGTATGTCGTGCGCCATACCCCCGGAGTGACGGGATTCGTCGGCTCCGGCAACCACCCCATTCCCCTGACCGAAAAAGAGGTAAGGGACATAATGGGCAAGGTGGGCAAGGATCAGGTCAAGCCCAAGATTGAGATAAACTTGCGACCCGGCGATGTGGTCAGAGTGAAGTCCGGCCCGTTCGAGGGCCAGGCGGGCCCTGTCGTGGAGATATTCCCGGAGAAGGGGAAGGTCAAATTCTCCGTCACCGTCTTCGGTCGCGAGACCTCTGTGGAAACCGACTATACAGAGCTGGAGAAGCTCTGACCCATAGATAATTGAAAAGCCTCGGGTTATGACAAGGAGCGGGTTCTGTCCTGACTCGTGCGCATTGTCGTGCGCGGGCCGCTTTTCGGCTATGAGAGGAGAAATAACAGAATGGCAAAAAAGGTAATAGGGGAGATCAAACTGCAGTTGCCTGCAGGCAAGGCGACGCCTGCGCCGCCTATTGGCCCGGCGCTGGGCCAGCACGGCGTCAATATCATGGAGTTCGTAAAACAGTTCAACGCAAAGACCGCCGACCAGGTCGGACTCATAATTCCGGCCGTGATCACAGTCTACGCGGACAGGAGCTTCACTTTCATTCTTAAGACCCCGCCGGCCAGCGTGCTGCTTAAAAAGGCCGCAGGGCTCGAGTTAGGCTCAAGCGAGCCGAATAAGACCAAGGTCGGCTCAGTTCCCAGGGCCAAGGTGAAGGAGATAGCAGAGATCAAAAAGGTCGACCTCAACTCCTACGATGTCGATGCGGCCATGAGGATGATCGAGGGGACGGCTCGCTCCATGGGGATAGAGATAGTCGACTAGTTGCTGCACTTCAACCGGATTTTACGTGGGAGGCCGTGCCGGGCCGTATGACCACAGGGAGGGAATAAAATGGCAAAGCTATGCAAGAGACTGACAGAGGCGCACAATAAGATTGAGAAGGGCAGACAGTACACCCTCAAGGAGGGGATATCCCTCTTCAAGGAGACCGCTACCGCGAAGTTCGACGAGACAATGGAGATTCACATCCGACTCGGCGTGGATCCCAGACATGCGGACCAGCAAGTCCGCAGCACAGTGGTGCTTCCCCACGGTACCGGCAAGACCAAGAGAGTCCTGGTCCTTGCCATGGGGGAGAAGATAAGGGAGGCGGAGGATGCGGGGGCGGACTTCGTCGGGGGAGAAGACATGGTCGCGAAGATAACGGGCGGCTGGCTTGACTTCGACGCGGTCATAGCTACTCCCGACATGATGAAGTCCGTGGGACGCCTTGGCAAGGTGCTTGGCCCCAGGGGACTGATGCCGAGCGCCAAGACCGGCAGCGTGACCTTCGACATCGCGGACGCGGTGAAGGAGATCAAGGCCGGAAAGGTAGAGTTCCGCGTGGACAAGTCCGCGATTATTCACAACGCGATAGGGAAAAAGAGCTTCAATGACGAGCAGCTGTTCGACAATCTCAAGACCATCCTTCAGGCGGTCCTTAAGGCAAGGCCGGCCTCGGTGAAGGGCGCCTATGTGAGGAGCATAACGCTGGCTTCGTCCATGGGCCCCGGCATCAAGATCGACGTGGCCGCGGCTCAGAAGGAGATAGCCGGCCTGGACTAGAGAATCCCGGCCAATCTAACATAATAACGCCTAAAACTTAAGACAGCGGGTTCCCACTGGGGAAGAATGGCGCCGCCGCCCGCCGAGGTTTAAGGAGATTGCAAGCGATGCTTCGTGTCGCTTCGATACCTGAACCCGAGCCTGGCGCCCGGGTTTTATTTTTTGCACAAGGAGGTGAGTACATGCCGTCAAAACAGAAATTTGAAATGGTGGACGATTTCAAAGAACGCCTTTCGCGCGCCCAAGCAGTCTTCGTCTGCGAGTTCAGGGGTATGAACGTTGCGCAGATAACAAAGCTCCGTTCCGATGTCCGCGCAGCGGGGGGAGAGATGAGGGTGGCGAAGAACACCCTGGTCCGAATCGCAATGGAGGAGCAGGAGCTCCCGGCCTTCCCGGATGACATAGCGTTCGGGCCCAACATCTTCGCCCTCTCCTACGGCGACCCGGTGCCCGTGGCCAAGGCGCTCAAGGACATCGCGAGGGCCCGCGAGAACAAGTTCTTCAAGATCAAGGGAGGAATCCTCGACAATTCCCTTCTCAGCGTGGACCAGATCATGGCACTTGCGGACCTGCCGAGCAGGGACGTCCTCCTCGGACAGGTCGTTCGCACCATCGCAGCGCCCATCGCTGGCCTGCTCACGGTGCTCTCCGGCCCGGCAAGAGGGCTGGTCACGTGCCTCGACCAGATCAAGGAGCAAAAAGAGAAAGTCGCATAGAAACACGATATTCAGGGTGCAACCCCGGTTAAAACAATAAGGAGGAAACAGAATGACCCGCGATGAAATGATTCAGGCTATAGAGAACATGTCCGTCCTCGAGCTCTCTGAGCTCGTTAAAGCCCTCGAGGACAAGTTCGGAGTCTCCGCCTCCGCCCCGGCGATGGCGATGCCCATGATGGGCATGCCCGGTGCTGCGGCAGCCGCCCCCGAGGACGAGAAAACGGAGTTCGACGTCATCTACAAGGGCCCCGGCCCCAACAAGATCACCGTCATCAAGGTGGTCCGAGAGCTCACAGGCCTTGGTCTCAAGGAGGCCAAGGAGCTTGTCGACAATCCCCCCAGGCCCGTCAAGGAGGGCGTCACCAAGGAAGAGGCCGAGGAGGTCAAGAATAAGCTCGCCGAGGCAGGTGCCGACGTCGAGGTCAAGTAGAGAAGGTCAACCCGACCGTGCTATACTGAAGGCGGCGCATATGCGCCGCCTTTTTTCTTTTGGGGGTGATGCTTTGATCGACTGTCATGTACACGTGTATCCGCCCGAGGTGATCGACGGAGCGGCTGCGATAGGCGAGAGAGAGCCATACTTCGCCCTGCTCTCAGGCGGGAAGGTGCACAAGTGGGCGACCACGGAGGACGTGATATCCGCCATGGACAGGGACGGAATAGAAGTGTCCTGGATCTTCGGCTTCGCCTTCAACGACCCGGGGCTCTGCGCCCTCTGCAACGACTACGTCATAGAGGCCGTCAGGAAGCACCCCGACCGGTTGAAAGGCCTTGCAGTCGTCAATCCGCTAGCCCCGGGCGTGGAGCGGGAGATCACCAGGTGCAAAGAGAAAGGCCTTTCGGGCGTGGGTGAACTCTTCCCTGGTGGACAGGGCTTCGACATATCGGACGAAGAGCAGACGAGAAGGCTGGCGGGAGCCGCCTCCGAGGCGGGCATGTTCCTCCTGCTCCACACCGCGGAACCAGTCGGACACGACTACCCCGGCAAAGGAAATACCGGCCCCGAAGAGGCGGCTCGGTTCTGCGCCAACCATCCGGACCAAAAAGTCGTATTCGCTCACTTCGGCGGAGGACTATGGATGTACGAACTCATGCCGGAGATGAGGCGCGTCCTCGCCAACGCCTGGTACGACACCGCCGCCTGGCCGTGGCTCTATGAACCCGCGTTGATGACGGCAATCTCGTCAGCGGGCGTACTCGACAAGATACTCTACGGCTCGGACTTTCCCATACTCTCGTACCCGAGGTACGAGAGGCTTATCTCCGAATCCGGCATCTCGCAGAAGGAGAGAGGAATGATCTTGTCGGACAATGCAAAAAAGTTGGCTGTCCCGTGATCCTTTTCCATCTCCGGAAGGGCGAATCAAGGCAAGACGCAGGAAGATTTCTACATCGGGACTGCAAACGGTTTTTCAGCGCGAAAGGTGTTGACATAACAAGTGAAGCCCTATATACTAACC
>JAAYLU010000091.1 GCA_012521675.1 Synergistaceae bacterium
ACTTGCATGTGTTAAGCACGCCGCCAGCGTTCGTCCTGAGCCAGGATCAAACTCTCGGATTATTGCTGTTCGCTGATTTATCATGCTTATCTCGCTCTTATAAGACTGTCAAGGTTCAAGACTCCTCCGCACGGGCTCATCCCCGGACAGAGGGAAAAACACGCCGTTTCAAAGGCGCGAGGGGTATAATATCACGTTTTCTGGCCTTGTCAACTGGAAAAATATGATTTTCTCACTTTTTTCCCCTGAAATTGAAACTAGTAGGCCTTGGCAAAGATGGTTCTGCGCGCGCCGGACTTTCCGGTGAACATGCAGGTGCCGGTGTCGTCCGATTCGAGCGGCATGCAGCGGGAGCTGGCGCCCGTGTCCTCCTTGATGACCCTTTCGTCCTCGGTCGTGCCTGCGAAATAGGTCTCTATGAAACCGCCCTTCTCCGCCATGGCGGCCTTGAATTCGTCGTAGGAAGCCGCGAAGCTGGTGTTCTCCCTTCGGAAGGCTATGGCCCTGTCCAGCATTGCGATCTGCATCTCTTCGAGGAGCTCCGTCATGCGGTTCGCCAGCGTCTCCGTCGGTATGTCGAACCTCTCGCCCGTGTCCCTTCTGACCACGCGGACCTTGCCCTCGGCCATCTCCCTCTCACCCAGCTCTATGCGGAAGGGAACTCCCTTCTGAAGGTGGTGGAAGAACCTGTCGCCGGGGCGGAGGTGGAACTGCCTGTCGACCGTTGTGTATCTGCCGCCGAGGGCGGCGTCGAGAGAGGCGGATATCTCCTCGGCCCTCGGCAGCAGGGTGGAGGCGAGCTTATCTTCGTCGGTGCTTATCGGGAGGACAACCGCCTTGACGGGTGCCGTGCGCGGGGGCAGGACGAGTCCGTCGTCGTCGGAGTGGGTCATGATCAGTGCGCCTATGAGGCGGGTGGAGGCTCCCCAGCTCGTCGTCCAGGCGTACTCGAGCTCCCCTGCCTGGTTCTGGAATTTGATGTCGAAGGCCTTGGCGAAGTTCTGGCCGAGGAAGTGGCTGGTGCCCGCCTGGAGGGCCTTCATGTCGCTCATCATGGTCTCGCAGGTGTAGGTGTTGACCGCTCCGGGGAATCTCTCGCCCTCGGTCTTCTCGCCCGGTATGACGGGAAGGGCGAGCTTGTCTGTCATTACCGTCCGGTAGACCTCGAGCATCTTCAGTGTCTCCTCCATCGCCTCCTCGGCGGTGCTGTGTGCCGTGTGCCCCTCCTGCCACAGGAACTCCGACGTCCTGAGGAAGAGGCGGGGGCGCTTCTCCCATCTCATGACGTTGCACCACTGGTTGATGAGTATGGGGAGGTCACGCCAGGACTGGACCCACTTGCTGTACATGTGCCCTATGACCGTCTCGGAGGTTGGGCGGACGACCAACGGCTCCTCGAGCTCCTCCCCCCCGGCGTGTGTGACCACGGCGCACTCGGGGGCGAAGCCCTCGACGTGCTCCGCCTCTTTCTCCAGGAAGGAGTTGGGTATAAGCAGGGGGAAGTAGGCGTTCACGTGCCCTGTCTCCTTGAATGCGTCGTCGAAGTGCCGCTGGACGCTCTCCCATATCGCGTAGCCGGTGGGGCGCACGACCATGCATCCGCGCACGGGCGCGTGGTCCGCCAGCTCGGCGACCTTTATTATGTCGAGGTACCACTGGGAGTAGTCCTCTTTTCTCGGTGTTATGTTGCGTGCCATATTCACTTCCTCCTGTCGTGCGTCCCCTATCGCGGGGTAATTCTTTCGTATTTTCCAGGGTCAGGGCAGAGGGTATTTGCCCCATACGGGGCTGCCCAGGAAGAATCCTATCTTGAAGTCCTTCTCGTCATTGTAGATGAACATCAGCTTGCCGTCGAACAGTACGCCCGGGATGGAGAAGGAGACACCGGCCTCCCATAGGTCTCGGAAGCGGTTCCAGTCGTCGTCGAAGGCGAACCCCATGCCGCCGAAAATTTCGGTGTTCAGGGCCCCCCACCAGCTCTTCATCATCACTCGCCTGAAGGCGACGTTCCACCAGGCCATTCGCTCGGCCTCGATCGGATTTCCTGAGTAGCTGTACAGCTCCTCGGCGGCGCCCAGATAGACGGCGTGCCCCTCGTGGTTCACGTTCCCCTCCGCGAAGCCGGCGCGGAAGTAGAATCGCCAGTCGTCCGCGAAGCGAGATGCCCTGAAGTACGTGATCCTGTACAGGAGCTCGTCCAGGTTGGCCCACCAGGCCTGGAGGTGCAGCAGGGCGCCCTCGGTCGGGTCCACCGGGTCGTTGAGGGTGTCGGACGTCAGGAACAGGGTCGGCCCGTGCGAGTCGAACTCCTCCCCCCTGGAGTGAGTGCGCTCGACGGCGTAGCCCGCACCGCCGGTGAACTCCCCCGACGTGAAGTGTTTGTAGAAGCCGAGGGCATACCTGTCCCAGGAGCGTTTTTCCGCGTTTTCCGGCTCCAGCTCCCAGTTGTAGGCGGAGAGGCGTATCTCCCAGGGTTTCAGTTCGGGGGTGTCGAAGTAGCTCGCGTCCACCCCCCACTGGTCGCCGATCCTGAGGTTGAACTTGAGCGCATCCCCCTCCCTGAAGAGGTAGCGCCTTATCCCGCTGACATAGAGCCACCTTTGGGGATGAAGGTTGGTCGTGTACCCACCGAAGTTGATCTCCAGCGCGGGCTTCCTCTGGACGATGAATACCACCCCGACGTCGGGGCCCCGTGCCTCGAACCGGTAGTCCACTGACAGCACGTCGTCCCTCTCGCCTATCTGCCGGCTGGCCTTGAGGACCTCGAGCGAGCTCAGCGGCCTGCCTATCCAGGCGCCGTACTTCTTTACTATCGCGGACGCCAGCTCCATCGACGCGCCCTCGACCTCTATGGAGGAGACGTTCGCCTCCAGTCCGAAGAACTCCGGCTGGGCCGCGCTGGGCGCGGACTCCGAGAGGGCGATTATCTCCGGAAGCACTTCGAGCGCCGCTCGCCTGCCCCCGTCGATCACGTTCTCCGCGCCTACGAGATCGAAGATGCTGACCCCCTCCACTGGGGGGGATATGAGCAGGTCGGCCATCGGCTTCTCCCACTCCACGTTTCTGCTGGTGAAGATGGTGATGGACTGGTCGACCACGTCCACCAGGTTGCGGATCTCCTTTTTCGACCTGAGCTGGCCCGTCACATCCACCGCGATCACCGGGTAGCCGGGAAACAGCTCTTTCGCCGTCTCGACCGGGAGGTTGGACACAAGGCCTCCGTCGACGAGCAGCCTGTCTCCCAATGGCCACGGCTCGAAGATAGCGGGGATGGCCATAGAGGCCCTCATGGCGGAGGCGAGGCTTCCCGCACGAAGGACGACCTTCTCCCCCGTCTCCAGGTCAGTGGCCACGGCCGCGAAGGGAATGGGGAGCTCGTCGAAGCGGACCACGTGTATCCGAGAGGCGAGTTGGGCGAAGCGCTCGAGCAGTTTCACGCCGGTTATCCCGCCCAGGGGGCCTATTACCTCCCCCGACTGGCTCAGCCTCACCCAGGGCAGGCTGCTCCTGGGCGATATGTTGTCCGACGGAAGGGGCACGAAGATCGGGTTTGTCCTCTCGGACATGAGGTTCGTCAGGTCGAGCTCTTCCACAACGTGGCGAAGCTCGTCCGGAGAGTAGCCGCTTGCCGCCAGGCCGCCGATTATCGAGCCCATGCTAGTCCCGACTATGCCCGCTATCGGTATGCCCTGTTCACCCAGGGCCTCGAGGACACCGATGTGCGCGAGGCCCCTGGCGCCACCGCCGGACAGGGCGAGCACCACGCCCCCCATTCGGGCGGAGGCGGGCCCGCAAAGGACGAGCTGAATCATGATCAACGCGGTCAACAATCGCTTCTTCGACAAGACGCTTCTCCCTCCCCTCAAGCTGCGGATTGGATGTAAAAAGTCACTATATCCTAACAGAATCAAGGCCATCTTGCTACACGTCGACCTCCTGAACTATCTTACAGTAATTTGAAATTTTTGTCCGTGCTGGAATTCACAAGCAAAATGGAGTATGCTTTCTCAAAAGCGACTTGTCGGGGGGAGGTGGTCGTTCGCAAGTTCGGTTTTTTTAGCGTGGTTACTATTTTGTAAAAGGAGGCGGTACTGTTGTCGGAAAAGAAGAAGATACCTCTAATTTGGCAGATCGGCATTGGTTTTGCACTCGGAATCGTCGCCGGAGCTGTCCTCGGGGAGAAGGTTCAGTACGTGGAGCCAGTCGGGAGCGCTTTCCTGAAGCTGCTCAAGATGCTCATCGTTCCCCTGGTCTTCTCCAGCCTGGTGGTTGGAGCGGCGTCGATCGGCGACCCACGCGACCTCGGCAGGATCGGCATCAAGACGCTGATCCTTTACCTTGCCACCACGGCCGTCGCGATAGTCATCGGCCTGATGCTAGGCAATCTCCTTCAGCCGGGCGTCGGCCTGGCCATAGGCGAGGGACTGCAGTTCGACGCCAAGGAGGCGCCGAGCATCAAGAGCGTCCTTCTGAACCTCTTCCCGGACAACGCTCTGAAGGCGGCCGTCGACGGGCAGATGCTCCAGATCATCGTCTTCGCCCTCTTCCTCGGAGTGTCGGCTGTGCTGGCGAAGGACAAGGGGACTCCCCTGATAAGCTTCTTCGACTCGATGGCCGAGACGATGTACAAGCTCACCGGGCTGGTCATGATGGTTGCGCCCTACGGCGTATTCGCGCTAATAGCCGACACCGTGTCCAAGTACGGTCTGTCGGTGCTGGCACCGTTCGCCAAGGTGATCATAGCCGTATACATAGGCTGTGCACTCCAGCTTCTGGTAGTCTACTCCGCCCTGATCATCTCCGTGGTCAAGAAGTCGCCCATGTGGTTCCTGAAGGGGATCCGCGAGGCGGGACTGACGGCCTTCGTCACGAGGTCGAGCGCGGCGGCGCTGCCGGTCACGATCCGCAACGCCCGCGAGAACCTCGGCATCTCGGAGAAGGTCTCGTCCTTCGTGCTGCCCCTGGGCGCGACGATCAACATGGACGGAACGGCCCTGTACCAGGGAGTCTGCGCTCTGTTCGTGGCCCAGGCCTACGGACTGTCCCTCGGCATCGGCGCCCAGCTCAACATCGTCCTCACGGCCACTCTGGCCTCTATAGGGACGGCGGGAGTCCCTGGCGCCGGGCTGATAATGCTGACGCTCGTACTGACGGCGGTCGGCCTGCCGCTTGAGGGCGCCGCTCTCGTGGCGGGGATAGACGCGGTGCTCGACATGGCGAGGACCTCGATCAACGTGATCGGGGACGCATGCGTCGCCGCCGTCGTGGCAAAGACGGAGGGAGAGGACCTCTGATCCTTCGGTTCTATGGAGACGGACGAGCCGTGAGAGGACCGGCAAGCGGCCTCTCACGGCTCGATTATTTCAGTGTGGTTGTCGGTCAGATGCTGAATGACAGGACCAGGAACAGAGTTCCTCCGTCCGCGAGCTTGAAGGGAAGGGTGAAGCTTCGTATCCCCGGGGATTGGCTGGGGATCGTCTTGATGCCGTCGCCGGAGATCAGCTGAGGGGGCGTCACCTCGGTGCCGACTATGCCGGACTGGATCAGCGCGCGTCCCCCCACCATGTTGGCCAGCTCGCCGATCACGCTCATAGATACCGGGTCATCGAGATTGGGCGTTATCATGCCGCCCGACATGGCTCGAACGGTGGCGTTGAAGCCGCCGTCGTCCAGCATGATCACCGCCGTGCCCTGAATGCCCCCGCCCACTATGCCGATAAGGGCGGCCAGGCGACTGCCCTGGACGTTCACCCCCTTGGCCACCTCCGATTTCGCCAAGGTTAGCTCGACTCCCATCTCCTTGCTGACCGACATCAGAGAAGAACCAAATGTGTTGACAAGGGTCGCCAGCTTCTCCGTTCCCATACCTCTCACCATTTCCTTTCCGTGCTCTGAACCTTTATGCGTTGGTAGTCAAGGACTATCGCCCAAGCCGCGAGATCGTCCACGTCCCTTTGCGGCTTGCGCAGTTTTGTCGACACGAGCCTCCACAGGCCGCGCGGCGGATGAAGCCTCCAATATAGAACGCGCGCGGCGAGGGTCGTCCCTCTTTCAGACACTAACTTTACCTTAAAAGACGAGGATTGCGCAAGTGAAAAAAGAGCGTTTTTTCCCGTTCCGTCTCCCATCAGAATCTCGGAGACAGACATAGGCTCGCTCCAGGGCCTCGGTTTTTCTATCGTAAACTCTCCGAGCGATTCGAAGGATCCGCTCGCCAATGCCTCGAAGAAGGATCGAGCCTCGGCGGAGCGGAAGATGCCGGAAGCGAGCAGTTCTCCGCCGTCCCCTACCGCGGCCCAGCCGGACTTGTCGCGCCCCGGGTCGATCCCTACTTGCACGACTGAGTCCCCGGACGAGTCGCCCAGCGCGGATAGAGCCACATCCACTGGTCGGGGGTCCCTCTTATGAGCTCGCCGACCACGTCGTTGCACTTGGTCATGGCCGCCTCCATCGTCTCGCCCTCGGGAGGAAACCCCTCCTCCCAGGGGGAGGCCAGCATATGAAAAACGTGCAGGTGCGAAGCTCCCCGCCGGACGACCGCGCAGGGGATGATCGTGGCACCGAGCCTCCGGGCCATCTTCGCTATGCCGAAAGGGGTCGAGGCCGGCAGGCCGAGGAAGGGCACGAAGACCCCCCTATCCCTCACATCCTGGTCGATCAGGACGGCCAGCAGCTCACCCTTCTTCAGGCATCTCATTGCCCCCTTGAGATCCAGCCCCTTGCCTATGGTCTTCACCCCGCGCACCTCGCGAAGCTCTTTTATCAGGGAGGTCATCCTGTCCTCCCTCTGGTCGGCGCCGATGGCATTGACCGGGTAGCCCCGCTCGGAGAGCAGGGCGGCGCCGTACTCCCAGTTGCCCAGGTGGGCCGACATGAGTATGACGCCCTTTTTCCTCCTGAAGGCCCTCTCCAGGTGCTCCTCGCCTTGCAACTCCACCAGCGACCCGACCTTGGTCCGAGTTCCGATGGAGGCGAACTCCAGCACGGAGCGCCCCAAATTCTCGTATGAGCCGCGCACGATCTTGCGCGCCCTCTTTCTGTCCACCCGGAGGGCCCTCATGCACCTCTCCTCCGCCTCTCGGACCCGTCTTCCGCTGAAAGACCACAGAAGAAAGCCCAACAGGCCGCCAATTCGGACCAGTAGGGGCTTTGGCAGTTTTTCAGATGTTTTTCTGATCAGAGATAATGCCTTCCATTTCACTTAGGTGCAACCCCGTTTCTAAAGAGCGTCGGCGACAATGACCAGGGGCAGAGAGGACTCCATGAGCAACGCGTCCTCGCCGCCCTCGTAATAGCCGGGAGCGGGCGCCAGCGGCAGAAACGCGTTCCTCTCGTAGAAGGCGCGCGCGCCGCTTTGAGAGGCCCGTACATGGAGGCTCAGCCTGGTGTAGCCCAGCGACAGGGCGACCTCGGAGGCGCCGACGAGAAGCTGCGATCCTATGCCCCTCCTCCGGTAGTCCGGCCGCACGGCGATCCTGGCCAGCTCCGCGCCCCTGCGACATGGACCGAGGGCGGCGAATCCCAGGAGCAAATCCTTGCCCCTGGCGCCGAGATAGATCATCGCCGTCTCGCCCGCGAGGTCCCTGCGGATCAGGCTTAACGGCCAGGGGGACACCGACGAGAGCTCCTCCAACGCGAATATCTCCGCCGCGTCCTTCGGGGAGCAGTACCCGATATCGGCCAGGAACATCCCTCGTCACCTCTCTTGTCCGTCAGCCCTTGCAGGCGCTATTGGTCGTCGGACGCGACCTTCGGCCTCGGTGCCGTGACGGCCTTTCCGGAGATCAGGTCGCGCAGCTCCGACTTGGCACGTTTAAGCTGCTCGTCGTCCTCTACGTCCTTCGCGACCTCTCCCTCGACCTCGATGTCCGGCTCCAGCCCCTCGTGGTCGATTATCCTTCCTGAGGGGGTGCGATACCTGGCTATGGTGACGTACAGTCCGCAGTCGTCGCCGAGGTTGAACAGGGTCTGCACCGATCCCTTACCGAAGGTCTTCTTGCCCACGGAGAGGGCCCTCCCCCTGTCCACCAGGGCGCCCGCGACTATCTCCGAGGCGGACGCGCTGCCCTCGTTTATAAGCACCACCATGGGCAGGTCGGTGACCGTGCCGGGCGACGCCAACACCTCGTCGTTGATGCTCGCCACCTTGCCGCTGATGACCACCACCGTCCCCCCGTCGAGGAACATGTCGGAGATCTCCATGGCGCCGTTCAGCAGGCCCCCCCCATTGTTCCTGAGGTCGAGGATCAACCCCTTGGCCCCTTCTTCGATTAGCTCCTCGAGCCCGGCTCCGAACTCCTCCGCCGTGTTCTGCTTGAAATGGGTGAGCTTCAGATAGCCGAGATCCCCTTCCATCATCTCCCACCGGGCGGACTTGATCTTGATTATCTCCCTCTCGATGGCGAACTCGAGCAGCTCCTCCTCGCCCTCGCGCCTGACCCATATCGTCACGACCACTCCAGGCTCCCCCCGAAGCTCCTTCACGACCCTCTGGGAGTCCCAGCCCAGGATGATGTCGTCGCCTATCTTCACTATCTGGTCGTTCGGCTTGAGGCCCGCCCGGTCGGCGGGGGTATCCTCGATCGGGCTGATCACGAGGGTCTTTCCGTCGCGCTGGCCTATGTAGATCCCGAGCCCCCCGTAGCGACCCTCCATCTCGATCTCCTCTTCCGCCAGCTGCGCGGGTTCCACGAAGCGGGTGTACGGGTCGCCCCAGGCAGCCACCATCCCCTTGACGGCACCGTAGAGAAGGTCCTCCTCCTTGACCTCCTTGGTGCCCGAGTCCACCTGGTACGTCTCCACGATGGAGCGGGCCTGCTTCATCAACCACATCGAGCGGACGTTGAACGGCGAGACCTTCGCGAACTCCCCAAGGTCCGTCGCCCCGGCGGTGAACAGCCCCCCGGCGACAACGGCGCCAATTATCACGCCTATCACGAGTCCTCCCGCCCGGGAGCACAGTCCGCGGAGGGACATCTTCTTATTCTCCATCCCTACTCTCCTTTACCTTGTCCTCTGCCTACTTGCCGAGGTATTGCATTGGGTCCTTCGCCTCGCCGTTCACCCTGACCTCGAAGTGAAGATGCGCCCCGGTGGTGGTCCCGGTCATGCCGACCACGCCGATCGTCTGTCCCGTTTTCACCCTGTCCCCCTCGCCCACGTCGAGCCTTCCGAGGTGGGCGTACACGCTTGAAAGCGACCTGCCGTGGTCGATTATTACGATCTGGCCGTAGCCCCTCAGCCATCCGGCGTAGAGAACCTCCCCCGGACCCGCCGAATACACGGGAGTGCCGTTGGCCATCCTTATGTCGATTCCCGTGTGCATGATGCGCGTCTTGAAGGTGGGATGCACCCTCATACCGAACTTGCTGACGATCTCCCCCCTCGACGGCAGCGGCCAGGCCAGTTTTCCCCCCGACGGAAGCTCCTCTCGCCGGGTCGGCGGCTCCGGCTTGCCGGGGAGCATCTCCTTCTCCCTCTTCTTCTTCATGAGATCCATTATGGTGGCCTGTATCTCTCGCTGGGAGTCCTGGAGCTCCTTGACCGCCTTCTGGTGCAGGTCGCGCTCGCTCCTCACCTTCTGCAGAAAGGCGTTGCTCTCCGCTATCTCCTTCCGGTAGGTCATCCTGCTCTGCTCGAGGGCGGCGGCGTTCGCAGCGAGCTGCCTTCGCTCCTCTTCAAGCTGGACCACGGCCTCGCCAAGACGCTCCTTCTTGGAGAGCATGTCCGTTATCATGAGCTCGTCCTGCTGCGCGATGCGGTTCAGCAGCAGGGTCGTCTCCATCGCCTCGTGAGCTGTGGATGCGGACAGCAGCAGGTTGAACTCGGCTATCCCGCCGTACTTGTAGATGTTCAGGAGCCGCCCCTCGAGCACGCTCCTCATGGAGTCGAGTTCGCACTCGGTGGCCTGGATCTCGGCGTTGAGCTCCTCAACCGTCTTCTTGGCCTTTTCGTTCCTCAGCTCAAGGACGCGGATGCGCTGCTCAGTCAGGTTCTTCTTCTGGTCCAGATCCTCTATCCGGGAGATGACTCCCTGCTCCCTTTCGCCTATCTGCTTGACCCGATTCTGATGCTCCTTTATCTGTCGTTCGAGGGCCCTCATCCGGGCCTCCTCCTGGACGAGCTTCGAGTCAAGACCGGAGTCCCCGGTGGCCGGACAGGGCAGGAGCAGTCCGAGCGCGACGGCGAAGACCGCGAGTAGGCGAACTTTATTCAACTTCACCTGGTACCACCACCTTGCAAGTATGAAATCGGGTCACCTCGAGCGCATGCCCCTGGCGGTGAAGCGGCTGACCGCGATCCAGCTGCACATCCATCCGGTCGTGGCCCCCGCCCCGAACAGGAAGAGGAAGAACTGCCCGAGGATCTTCGGGTCGACGATTATGTCCACGAATGCCAGGGAGGAGCGTATCACCTCCACGGCCGAGGCGTAGGTGCTCGCAAGTCCCAGGATGGCGAGGGCCGCGCCGCCCGCGCCCAGGAACATGCCCTGGAAGACGAAGGGCAGCGATATATATGTCGAAGTGGCCCCTATCAGGACCATCACCTCTATCTCCTCCTTGCGCGAGTAGATGGCGATTCTTATCGTGTTGAAGATGACCAGTGTGCTTATCAGCAGGGTGAACATCAGCACTATGCCAGAGACGGTGGCCGACGTCCTCGAGAGGTTGGCAAGCCTCTCGACGAGCTTGCCCGCATAGAGCACCTCCTCGACCGACGGCATCACCATGAGATCCCTGACAAGAGGGGTGATGTGCTCCGCCTTCCGCACCTGGATCTCCAGGCTCCAGGGCAGGGGATTCTCCCCGAGGAGCGTGATGGCCCGCGCCTGGTTGCCCAGTTTCGCCCTCAGCCTCTCGAGCGCCTCCTCCGGGCTTATCGCCGCCACGGATGCGACCAGGGGGGACGACTCCATCAGCTCCAGCGCCCGATCCGCACTCTCTCCCCTCTTCATGTAGGCCTGCACCACCATCGCGCCCTCTATGCGAGAGATCATGTACCTGGTGTTCATGGCGAAGAGAGAGGCGAATCCAAGAATGTACAGCACCGACGCGGCCGTCAGCAGCGTAAGGATGCTGAGCCCCCAGTGCCTGAAGAGCAGCCTGAAAGTATCCCTGAGGGCGTATCTAAAGCTCGCCATCTACGAAATACCTCCCCCTTCTCTCGTCTCGCCTGGTGCGCCCGTTGTGCAGTTCTACAAGTCGCTGCCTGTACGAATCGACCAGGTGCTGGTCGTGGGTGGCCACTATCACGGTGGTCCCCGCCGCGTTTATCGAGAGCAATAGCCTCATGATCTCCTCGGAAGTGCGCAGATCGAGGTTTCCCGTGGGCTCGTCGGCCAGGAAGACCGAGGGGGAGTTCACCATCGCGCGCGCTATGGCCACTCTCTGCTGCTCGCCCCCGGAGAGCTGCGGCGGCCTGAGGAACCTCCTGCGCCACAGCCCCACCTGGTCTATCACCTCGTTGGCCCTGCTCTCCACCAGCTTGGGAGGTATTCCCATCGCCTCCAGCACGAAGGCGACATTCTCGAACACAGTGTAGTTCTGCAGGAGCTTGAAATCCTGGAAGACCACCCCTACCTCCCTCCTGTAGTAGGGAAGCTCCGAGGAGCGCAGTTTCCTCAGGTTTCGGTCCCCGACGCTTATCTGTCCCCTGGTGGGCAGGTACTCCCGCGATATCAGCCTCAGCAAAGTCGTCTTTCCGGAGCCGGTCATGCCGATGAGGTATACGAACTCGCCGCTGTCCACCGACAGGTAGATGTCCTCCAGGGCGACAATTTCCGGCTCGAATACCTTTGTCACGCCTGACAAGCGTATATCCATGCACTACCTCCTGCGCATTATCCAGGCCTGCATGGCCTCGCTGACTATCTGCGAGGCCGTGAGCCCGTAATATTCCTTCAGCTCCCGGGGTGTTCCGCTCTGGCCGAACTTGTCGAAGACGGCCACCATCTTGACCGGTACCGGGTAGCTGCCGGCCGTCAAGGAGGCCACAGCCTCGCCCAGCCCCCCCGCGGATATATGTTCCTCGGCCGTGACACAGCAGCCCGTCCTTCTGACCGAGTCCAGGATGGCCTGGGCCGGAAGCGGGGAGAGGCTGTAGCAGTCGATGACTTCGGCGCTTATATTCTGGCGGGAGAGCACCTCGGCGGCCTTTACAGCCTCGCTGACCATGATACCACAAGAGCATATCGTGACGCTTCCTCCCTCCCGAAGGACCCTTCCTCCCCCCAGGGAGAAGGAGTCATCCCCGTCCTCGTAGACGTCGGGAACAGGAGCTCCGCTCAGGCGGATGTAGACTGGCTTGCCGTACGAGGCCGCGGACTTTATCAGAGCGAGAGCCGATGTGTGGTCGGCGGGCGTCACCACTGCCATGTCCGGCAAAGCCCGCATCAGGGCCATGTCCTCCAGCATCTGCCTGCACGCGCCGTCCGGACCGGCGGACAGCCCGGAGTCAAGCCCGACCAGCTTGACCGGAAGAGACGGAATGGCCACCGCAGCCCTTACCTGGTCGTAACCCCTGCCTGCGAGCAGCGCGGCGTTTCCCGCGACGAAGACGTTCTCGCCCCCGAGGGACATGCCGGCGGCGGTCAGGATCAAATTCTGCTCCCCCGCCCCGGCATCGAAGAACCTCCCCGGCACGACCTCCGCCATCCTCGACGCCCATTCGCCCTCCTTCGCGCAGCCCACGACGGCGATCTTCTCATCGGAGGCCGCCAGCGAAGACAAGGCCTGTGCGAATGAATCCATCATGCTTCTCTCGACACTCATAGCACACCCTCCCCGTTCAGCTCCGACAGAGCCATGTCGACTCTCTCCCTGTCGGGGACCTTCCGCTCCGCGCAGGGATCTCCCTCGAGGAACGAGACCCCCTTGCCGAGAACCGTGCGGGCGAAGATGCACAGGGGGCCCTCGGCCCGGGACAGTGCCTTGAAGGCCGCTCCTATCGACGCGAAGTCGTGCCCGTCGCACTCCTCCGTGCGCCACCCGAAGGAGCGAAGCTTATCCCCGGTGGAGGGAGAGCCACCCCTAGTCTCGAACAGAAGCACGAGGTTGTCCAGTCCGAAGCGCGGAGAGGAGGCGGCCGCCTCCCAGAAGACTCCCTCGCGTGCGTCGTCCTCCCCCGTCAGGCAGAACACGGACGACGAGACCCTTCTTCCGCGAAGGGACAGGGCGAGCCCGTTCGCTATTCCCAGCCCCATGCCGCGGGAGCCTCCCCCGGGGGCGTCTACCCCGGGAATCCGCAAGGCAAGAGGATACCCCTGCAGCATCGCCCCGAGACGCCTGTAGCTCCATAGCTCGTCCCTCTCGTAGAAGCCCTTGCCGGCAAGAGTCGCGTAGAGAGCGGGCGCTCCTTCCCCCCTGCCCAGCACGAACCTGTCCCTGGTCTCCAGCCAGGGGCTGGACGGGTTGACCGACATCTCCTCCCAGTAGAGCCATACTAGAATATCCACTATGGAAAGAGAGGCGGAGAGCCATCCCGAACGGGCCAGCCCTATCATGCGCACGACATCGCGCCTTATCTCCGCCGCCTTCGACATCAGAAATGAATTGCCGGCAGTCATACCCTCACTCCCCTTGGTCATCTAGCAAAGCCCTCGAGCAAAGCTCTCCGAACACTCTCTGAAACTCGAGCCTTTCATCCGCACGGCCCTTGACCGGCATACCGGGCGGGGGCAGTCGACCTGCGCCGCTCCATGCCGGGATTTTCCATGCCTCTGCCAGTCCCGCGACCTTCGGGTCGTACGGGACAACGGTCAACGGACGGTCGAACAGCAGCGCCAGCACCGAGGCGTGGAGGCGCATCGCGATCACGCCGACGGCGGCGCCCATAAGAGTCCGGCACTCGTCTCGCCAGTCGCCCGCGTCCAGCAGGACGATCCTCTCTGCCGGGAAGACACCCTCCTCCCTCAGCCCCTCCATCACTGAGAGGTCCTCCCGCGCCAGCGCAAGGCCGACGACGGCGGCCCGGGCGGACAACGCGTAGTCGCAGGCCGCGACGGCGGTTCGACGGGGCAGATCCCCCTCCCACGGGCGGATGTTAACCAGCAGGAACTCCCCCCGCCCCGTCGTCGACGGCACCGCAAGGGAGAAGGCCGGGTCGCACGTCAGGCGGGAATCCAGCCCCCACTCTCTTAAAAGCTCCGCGGACCCTGCGTCCCTCACGCCGCGGACGGAACAGCTTCCCAGGGCGGATCTGGCCAAACGCTCGGAGAGCGACGACTCGAACGGGCCGACCGACTGCCCCGCGCACCAGGGGCGCGCCCCCGCCATCAGCGCAATCCTGACCACTCCCCAGTAGTACAGGGGCGAGCGCATGCTCGTCGCGTCCTGAAAGAGCCCTCCGCCTCCCAAGAGGAGGGTCTCGCTCCTCTTAAGCACCCGGTACACCTCGACCGGCGACCACCTCGACACGGCCCTGACGCCGTGCAGCCGGGCGGAGCCCTCCGGATCGGAGGAGAGCATCGCCACTTCGCTTCGAGGCACGCCGTACCTCTCGAGTGAATCGAGCAGTGCCTCGGCAAGAAGCTCGTCACCAAGGTTGCCAAAACCGTAATACCCGCAGAGGGTGACCTTCAGAGAGCGCTCCGCCCTCAACCCGTCATCATCTTTCCGTGCCTGGTCCAAAGGGGCAGGATCAGCATCTTGAGCATGAGAAGGCTGACCGTGCCGACGAGCAATCCCGTCCACAGCCCGTTGAACTGCCTGAACAGGATGAAGTGCAGCGGCGTGTGGAAGTGGCAGAAGCTGTTGACCGCCGACGAGAAACCCACCACCGTGGCCAGGCGAAAGACCTCCCTGTAGCGGGGCCACATGTCGACCCTGCGGACGAAGTACCAGATCAGCAGGGCCGGGTAGCCTAGGAAGACCTCCTTGCTCCTGGGGCGGGCCACCAGCGCTCGCTCAAGCATCTCCCTGACCCTCACCTCGAAGGCCGGCACGAACTGGACGTTGTCGCTTCTGAAGAGAACAAGCACCGCACCCCCCAGCAGCAGGGCCAGCAGGATCATCTCGCCCCAGAGCGGAGGCCTGCGGAACAGCTCGACGAGCGACTCCGGGTGCTCGCGGCTTTTGAAATCGGCCAGGAGCAAGAGCAGAGGCGGCAGGAAGAGAGTGGCCTTGACCCCCGAGAATGTCCTGAGGCGCAGCATGAAGAGAGGGTCGCTGAAGAAGGCCGCTATGGCGAGGCCGCCCGCGATCACGAAGAGGAAGCTTCCGAGTATCCCGAACCAGGGCCTTCTCCACGAGTCCAGCGCGATGAACGAGGCCTCGGTCACGAGCAGGACAGCGGTCAGGGCCCCAGCCGAACGGGCCGCCGCCGGGACGAACAGGATTAGCATCCCGGTCAGGACGACCATTCCGCCGAACACCATCAGGCCCCTTCCCGAGCCCCTCCAAGCCAACGATGCGCCCGTGTCACCAGATGCGCCCGCGATGAACCTCTGAAGAAAGCGGAGCGCTGTGAAGACGAGCGCCAACGAGAGGGCCAAGGCGCCGAGGACTCCCGTGCGCCACGGCTGATACGGCTCGGGCCAGCTCAGCGCGACGCCGGAAGAGGAGATATTCGAGGCGAGGAGGTGCAGCTCCTGCTGGAAGAAGTCGAATTGGCCGCTTGAGACCTCGATAGCGGACGGGCGGAAGACGAGCAGCCTGATCGCCCTCTCCTTGACCGCCCTCATGAACCTTTCGTGAAGCCCGATCCGCGTGATGCCCCTGCTCAGTATCTCCTCGTTGGTGACGCTGTGCAACGGTATGAGCCTGGGATAGGCCAGCCAGTTCAGCTGAACCGCTCCTACCTGCCGAGAGAACTCCACGGCCGCCACCGATCGGTCGTGCCTTCTTATCACGTCCGCCAGGGGGCGAAGGTCGGGATAGCCGAGCGCGACCTCCGCGGAGGGGGATACGGTGCGGATCTGGGGGAAAGAGAGAAGCAGGGACTCCAGGGTTGTGAGAGAACCGCCCGTGTCCGGCGCAAGAGCGGGCGCGGGCCTGTAGAACACCGGTATGTCGTGCTTGGATGCCAGCAGCAAGCCATCCACGTCCGGGACAACTCCGGTCAGCAGAAGCTCGTCCAGCGTCCTGGGCAGCAGCACGGCCGTCCCCGTCTCGAACTCCTGTATGAGGACCCCTTCGAAGCGCGCGTTCAGAAGAGGGGGCATCATCTCTGCCCCGGGGAAGCCCTTCGGGATGAACATTGACGCCTGCATCGGATTACCCGCCGCCAGCTTGGGCGCCGCCCCCGGCAGGCCCGACGCCGGCCCGTAGTAGAGCTTCATCGCCCCCAGGGAGAGCTGCTGTCCTGTCAGCTCCGACACCATCAGCCCCATCGCACCGCTCTGACGCAGTATCAGCCAGAGCTCCTCGTCGCTCCTTCCCTCCCTCTCGGAGAAGGCCGCTAGGTCGCGATAGTCCAGCACGATAGCGGCGTTCCTGGCCTCCTTCTCCGCCGCGAGCCTGGGCAAAAGGGCGGGGATCGAGAGCATCGCCAGCAGGATCGCCACAATCAGGGCGGGCCGGACGCGCGCCACCTCGACGAGCCCGGAGCCCCTTCCAGTCTCCTTGCCGAATTCCCTATTATTCATCGAGCATTCCTCCACTGCTCGGCCAAGGAGCAGCCGAACTCTTCCAAAAGTCCGCTCAGACCGCGGAGCGGCAACCCGACCACGTTGAAATAGTCGCCCTCTATGGAGGAGACGAGCAGCGCTCCTCGCCCCTGGATGGCATAGGCGCCGGCCTTGTCGTCCCCCTCCCCGCTATCGACGTAGGCCATCGCGGCCTCGGGGGATAGGTGTCGAAACACGACCCTCGTCTCCTCCACCGCGAACCTCTCCTCGCCCCCCCGCCTCACGGCGATGCCCGTGAAGACGCTGTGCGTCCTGCCGCTCAGCAAGGAGATCATCCTGAAGGACTCATCCCTGCCGGAGGGCTTTCCAAGGACATTCCCGTCCAAGGACACCAGCGTGTCCGCCGCTATGACCACGCTGCCCGGATTTCTGCGCACCGCGTCCCCGGCCTTCGCCCGGGCGAGGCGGACCACCGCGTCCCTCGGCAACTCTCCGTCCAGCAGCTCCTCGCACACGTCCGCCGCATCCGTCCTGAACCGCCAGCCGAGCGAACTCAAAAGCTCTCTGCGCCTGGGGCTGGCCGACGCCAGCACCAGGTCTAACGGGCCAACCAAATGCCGATCACTCCTCCCGCCACAGTCCCCGCGTTCCACCTTATGCTCAACCTGAGCCCGAACTCCGCGAAGGCGAGGTTCACGTCGCGCAGGTCGAACCCGGTTGAAAGGATATCTCTGAAGAAGGGCTCGGTCAAGGCGAAGCGCTGAAGATAGAGCCCGACCACCGTGCCTATTATCAACGAGGCCAGGACCAGCCAGATTTTCCTGGAAGAGCCGGCCGCCATCACGCCGACCCCGCGATAGACAGGAATATGGACAGGAATCCGGCGAGGGCGCAGTAGACGGCGAAGGGGCGCCACCTGCCCGATGCCGCCACCCTGCGAAGCAGAACCAGAGAGCAGTAGCCCGCCGCGAAGGAGACCAGCATCCCTGCCTGCCACCCCGGTGGCAGAGAGGCTCCGGGAGCGGCGACCGATAAAAGGCCGCGCGCCTCCAGCAGTGTCGCGCCGAGCACCGCGGGGATGGACAGCAAAAATGAGAAGCGGAAGGCCTGCTCCGCCCCGAGACCGGCCCGCAGCCCTGCGAAGATCGTGGACCCGGAGCGCGATACCCCGGGCAGCACCGCGACCCCCTGGACGACGCCTATGAACAGGCCCTTGACCGGCGTGATCGGGCGGGGGTCCCGCTCATCCCCGCGATCCGATGTGGCCATCCACAGCAGCAGGGATGTCAGCAGCAGCCCGGCCCCCACAGCCCATGGCATCGAGCCCATCCGCACCACCAGCGGTTTCAGCGGCAGCGCGACGGCCCCTGTCAAGAGGGTGCCGGCGATGACGGCCCATCCGACGTTCCACCCCTCGCCCCTCTCCTTCCTCGATAGGAAGCCCGCGAGCCACTCCAGGAACAGGCGAACTATGTCCCTTCCGAAGAAGAAGAGTGTGGCCAGCATCGTCGCGAAGTGCAGCAGTATGTCGTAGGAGAGGGATGCGTCCTCGATCGAGAAGAGAGATTTGGCCAGCGCCAAGTGGCCTGAGCTGCTCACCGGCAGAAACTCCGTCAACCCCTGGAGCAGCCCCAGGAAGAGAGCGGGAAGAGCCTCGCTCATCACCTCTCCCTCCTTCCGCGACGAACGGGTGGGTTCAGCACCGTGATCATCGGCGCTATCACCGGCCTGCTTCGCCCGAAGCGCCGCAGGACATCCCTGATCCGCCCCCTGACCCTGCTCTTCAGCTGATCCGGCTCTGCGGCCGCCTTGGCGCCGAAGGAGCGCACCAGCTTCTCCACAAGCTCGCCGAGCTCGTCCTTGAGGGTGCCGGCGTCCTCCAGGTGCAGAAACCCGCGGCTCTCGAACTCCGGCGCGGCAATTAGCTCCCCGTCCTTCGACAGCACTATCGACACTATCACCAACCCCTCCTCCGACAGCTCTCGCCTCTCCTTGAGGATGCTCCCCTGGAGCTCCCCGAGCGCGAGGCCGTCCACCATTATCCCTCCGGCCTGCACCCTCTTCTTCAGCACGGCCCTGTCACCGTCAAGCTGCAGCACGTCGCCGTTGAGAAGGACGAATGCGTTCTTGACCGGGACTCCCGTCTCCCTGGCCAGCTCCGCGTGCCTCACCAGGTGGCGATATTCGCCGTGAACCGGCACGAAGAACTTCGGCCTCGTCATGTTCAGCATGAGCCGAAGCTCGTCCCTCGCCGCGTGCCCGGAGACGTGAATACCACGCTCCTTCTCGTACAGCACGTCGCAGCCGCAGGCGAACAGCCTGTCGATCGTCTTGCTCACGAGCTTCTCGTTGCCGGGGACGGGCGTCGCGAATATCGCCACAACGTCCTTCTCGCTCAGGGAGATCACCCTGTGCTCCCCCCGGCTCATAAGCACCAGCCCCGAGAAGGGCTCCCCCTGGCTCCCGGTCGTCATGACCACCAGCGAGCCGGGCGACACGGAGCGTATGTCGTCCACGTCCACGACGATTTTGTCATCGACGTGCAGGTAGCCGAGATTCCTCGCCAGCTCGACGTTCTTCAGCATGCTGCGCCCGACGAAGGCGATCTTGCGATTGAACCTGGACGCGGCGTCCACAACCTGCTGAACCCTGTGCAGATTGCTCGCGAACGATGCGATTATGATTCGCTTCGTCCGGTACTGCCTGAAGATCTTGTCGAGCGTGCCGGACAGCGCCCTCTCGGACTCGGTGAAGCCCGACCGCTCCACGTTTGTCGAGTCGGAGAGGAGCAGCAGCACCCCCTTACGCCCCTCCTCGGAGAAGGCGTCGTACCCGGTCAGCCTGCCGTCCACCGGGGTGGGGTCCAGCTTGAAGTCCCCTGTGTGGACCACCGTGCCGACCGGTGTCTCGATCGCGAGGCCCACCCCGTCGGGGATCGAGTGGCATACGGCTATGAAGCGCACCCTGAAGGGCCCCGCCTCGACCACGTCGCCCGCCTCTATCTCCCTGTAATCGGGGTCGAGCTCCGGCGCCCACTCCGCCATTTTGTTGCCCACCATTCCCAGGGTCAGCTTCGTCCCGAAGAGAGGAACCGGGATCTTCGACAGCACGAATGGAAGCCCCCCTATATGGTCCTCGTGACCGTGGGTCAGTACCATGCCGACTATCTTCTCCCTATTCTCCTCCAGGTAGGTCGTATCCGGTATGACGAAGTCTATGCCCAGCATCTCGTCGTCCGGGAACATCAGGCCGCAGTCCACCACGAGTATGGACTTGTCGTACTCCAGGGCGAAGATGTTCTTTCCTATCTCGCCAAGCCCCCCGAGGGGAATGAACTTCAGCTTTCCTTTCTTCTTTACGGCGGGCCCTGCCCCGCCCTTTTTCTTTCGTGTTGCTTTTGCCATTTACACACCCAGCCTTTCAAGCTTCGGCTCTTGAAGAATTCCGAAATATATTACCGACGTATTGCCGAACAGGCCTTTCTCTGCTAGAATGCCGTATCGACCTCAAGAGACCCATACTCCGCATGATGGAAAAGACCGGGAGGTAGCAAGTTTGAACAACAATGAAACCCCATCCACCATGACCCGGGAGGGCTACGAAAAGCTGATGGCCGAGCTGGTCGAGCTTCGTAGCTCCGGGAGGGCCGAGATATCCAAGCTGCTCGAGGAGGCGCGCTCCTTCGGCGACCTGGCCGAAAACGCCGAGTACGCCGTCGCGAAGGAGGAGCAGGCGAAGCTGGAAACGAGGATATCGCGGCTGGAATACCAGCTCGGCAACGCAAAGGTCCTCGACTCCACAACCATCGACGCAAGCAAGGTAGCCCTCGGAACCACGGTCACAATCCAGGACATCATCAACTCTCAAAAATACTCCTACATGATAGTGGGCTCGGAAGAGTCGGACCCGAAGGCTTGCAGGATCTCCTCCTCCAGCCCGGTCGGGCAGGCCCTTCTGAACAAGACGGTGGGAGAGGAGGTACACGTGAAGGTGCCGCGAGGCGTCAGGCACCTGAGGATAGTGAGCATCTCCATAACTACCTGATCGCAGGGCGATAGCACGTCGGCCGGTCACTCCTACGAGCCGTCCTCGTTCAGCCTGTCGGCCAGCCCTTCAGGGACGGCGAACGGGTCGTAAAGTTCGCGCACACCGAAGGAAACCGGGGTGTCCGGGAAGGCGGTCAGGATGAAGGACAGACCGACCCAGTCGTCGCCCTCCGCCCTGTCGTCCCTGTACGTCAGCTCCCACCTGGAGCACTCCCCGTTCTTCAGAGTCAGTCCGTACACCATCTCCGCGAGGCTCGACTCCGCCAAGTCGTACCCTCCGAGCACGGAAAATGTGAGGTCCTTCCCGGCCGGGAAGGAGATTCGCTGGTACAGCTCCTCCCTCTCGCCGTAATAGTCCCAGAGCATGGGGGTTTCCCCGCTCGTCCACCTGCGAACGTAAGCAGAGGCCAGGTCGGCCTGTCCCCAGGACCAGCGGACGCCGAGGACCGCGTCCATGATCTCCTGCTCCGTCGAATCGGGATCGTCGTACCAGTAACGCCTGTAGCGAGCGTCGATGAAGGAGGTATACGTCTCCAGCCTCTCCTCGGAATATATCTGCACTTCGGCACCCTTTCGGCTCACGTCGAGCGTCGTGGCGCTCTGCACGTCCTCGTACTCGCCCCACGTGACCTCGACCCTGCCGTACGCGTTCAGCAGCGGAGTCCTCTCCCAGGGGCCGCGCAGCGAGAACTCCGGCGACCTCCACAGAACCCCGTGATAAGTCTCCCCGGCCCGCTTCTGGATCGACACCGCCTCCCTCTGGGTCCAGCGCAGCGAGGCTTCGTATCCACCCGAGCTGTACGATATCCCCCACGAGGGGCGGTAGAGGTTCTCCTTGGAGTTCTTCTCGTAGGAGCGTTCCGTCCCCCCCCACACGAAGAGATACTCGCCGATCTTCTGCTCGACAGCAAGTCTCCCCTCCCAACCGGCGTCCGACCACCATACGACGTCGAGGCTCGCCTTGCCGGTGTCCCACACGTAGGGGCCGCCGATTCCGATCCCCCGCCCCTTGTCCGAGTCGCTGCCCAGAACGGGGAAGAAGGAGCTGAGAAGCGCCCTCTTCTGTTTCGGGTCGAGCGGCACGACATAGTCGAACGGGTAGGTGAACAGCAGGCTCTCCCCGATGTACACCTGCGGATTCTTCGCGATTACCCTCTTTCCCGGGACGTAGACGACGCTCCTGGACACGAGCCTGTAGTGCGGGTTCTTCAGGCCGCATGTCGTGAGAGAGACGTCGCTCAGCTTGCCTATCAGCTCGTCCTCCTCCACTCCGCGGACGCCCGATGAGGAGACCCATCCCTTTTCGCGGGCGGAACCCACCGGCGCGACCGCCATCTCCCTTCCCTTGACGAACACCCTGCCGTCGCCCGCGGGGGAGGAGCCAACCGCTCCGTGGAGCACTCCCTCCCGAGTTGCGACGTTATAGTTTAGCGAGTCCCCCGTGAGCACCCTGTCCCCCTGTATCATGGACACTTTCTTTCCCGGTGCCGCGGACGCGGACAGCAGCTGCTCCTCGGAGTCCATCTCGACCCTGTGGGCGAAAATATCGAGCAGCCCGCTGCGCACCCGGACGTTGCCCTCGGCTACCGCGAGCCCGGTATGTTCCTCGAACACGACCTTGTCGGCATCCAGATAGATCGTCTCTTCTTCTCCGTCGTACGACTCCGCCGGCGGAGGAATCATCGGCACGGCGAAAAAAAGAAGCGAGAAGAGCAATAGGATTAATCCTGGTTTTCGGGCGGAGACCACGAGAACGACGCTCCTTTCTCCGCGGAGAACACCCCTGAGAAGGTGACCCGCACAACACTGCCCTCGAAGTGAAGGCCGTCACTGCTGAACGAGGCGCCCTTTTCGAACAGCACCTCTCTCTCCCCGTCCGCCCACCTGGCCTCTGGGGCCTCGAAGAATCCCGACCTATCCCCGAAGACGAACGAACCCTCGACATCGGAGAGGCGGACAACACGCTCCCGTTCCGAGAAGACCCCGAACGGCGAGCTCAGACCGGCCCTCCTCCTGCCGTCCTCCAGGGCGGAGAGCTCAAGCGACTCGAGCCTTATCTCCTCTCCCCTGTGCTCGACCAGGTTCACGCTCGCCGTCCACTCCACACCGTCCTCCTCGCGTTGAAAGCGAACCCTCTCGAGGGACATGTCCGGCAGATCCGCCCTGCCTACGGACAGGGCGTCCACCTCCAGCGAGGCGTCCCGCGCAGCGTACCAAACAACGACGAAGGCGGCGGCCAGCAGAAGCGCGAGCCCCACACGTCTCATAATGGTCAATTATCACAACTCCCGCACTCGAGGACGACTCGTCTCCGCGTCACCACGTCAGCCTCCACAGCGAATTCTCCCTGTCGATGCCGAGCACCTTGCTCCTGAGGGTGCGGAAGAGGAGCATCCTCTGAGCCGTGACGACGCGGACCCGACCCTCCTCCATCCATTGAATCTTGTACCCCTCCTTAAGAGAGGGACGGAGCCCGGTCGCGTTAACCTGAGCGGCGAACTGTTCCTCGGTGAGAGCCGTGCGGGAGGAGGTCGACAGAAGGTCGTACATGGCGCCCGTCTCCCCTTCGATCCAGTGACGGACGAAGTTCTCGACCGTCCTATCCTTGCCGATGTAGATGGGGGAGACCTCCTCTTCCCGCGGAAGCGGCAGCTCGGGGGCGGGCGGGGGCGCGAGCTCCTCCAGTTCCGTCGTCGTGGCCACGGGCGGCGGAGGCGGAGGCGGAGGCGGAAGAAGCGGCGCGACCGGCTCCGGTGCCTTCGGTTTGGGAGGATCCTTCTTCGGCGCGGGCGGAAGCTCCACCACCACGACCTCGACCTCCGCCGGAGGCGCCGATGCAACAACTACGGGCGGCTCGACGGCGCCGACGAAGGCGAAAGGCTGCTCGTCCTGTATGCCAAGGTTCTTGAGGACCACGACGAAGTCCTTGTCGTCCTGCTTGGGGAAGAAGACCAGCCCCTGCGTAATCCCCGACAGGGGCTGGTCGAACTTGCGCTCGTAGCTGAGCGGCGGCAGCCTCCTGCCGTCGCCCGTCTCCAGCATGATCGCGTGCTCGAACCTGCCGAGGTCGAGCGGGCGGGGGGAGAAGACGTAGACGGTAAGCAGAAAGGGTTCGGTCTCCCCTATCCGCAGCTCGGACGTGAAAGAGCGTCGGTACTGCTCGCTCTCGGGCCCGCTCATTCCGCTGCGCGCGGCCTCCGCCCCCACCCAGGGATCCACGAGCTCCTCCGGGTAGTGCACGAGCCAGACGAGGCAGTCGCGCCCCCAGTGGAACGCGGTCCACCTCTCGAGGATCGACATTGCCTCCGCGACCGAGTCTCCGGCGTCCGACCGTCCGGCTATAAGCAGCAGCACCAAGAGAGCGACCAAGAGCCTCTTCATAAAACCACCCGGCAGTCCGCGCCTCTTGCTACAGCCTGTAGTCGATTATCGCCGATACTCCGACCCCCTGGACCCGCCTGAACCTCTGCAGCGGGTTCTCCGAGTCTATCGGCACGAGGATCTTCACCCTCAGCCTGTCCCTGAAGGAGGCCTCGACCTGGGCCACCGCCTTCGTGGACCCCACGGGCTCCCCCTTCGGACCGGCGACCTGCGCCGCGCCTATGTGAGTCCCGGAGCCGATGGATACGATCGGCACGACCTTGGTGTGGCCCTCGACCTTGACTCCCCTGTTGAGGGTTATGGTGTTGATGAAGTCGTTTATGGGCCCCGCGATGGTCGTGATCACGAACCCGCCTCCGATTACGCCGATCAGGTCGCCCAGATCGAACGCCGCGCAGACCCCGCCGCCCAATAGCAGCATCGCCAGCGACCAGGCCGCGACCGTCTTTTTCCCCTTGCGAATGAACTTCATACCAGGCACTCCCCTCACTGATCCATCATGTCGGAGCCGCTTTCAACAGAGATGTCGTCCGCCGACTCCACAGGGACCACCGCGTCCGGGTCCCTCAGCAGCCCCCTCAGTCCGAGCGGAACCGGGTAGGCCCCGGCCTTGACGGTCTCCTCCGTCTGGCTGAAGACCACGCTGCCTGCGGGAAGCTCCTTGAGGTCGCCTCTGACCAGAAAGCCCGTGACCAGCCCCACCGGTCCGAGAAGAAGCGCTCCGACGACGCTGGTGCCGGCAGCGGCGAGCTGGGCCGACTCCGCCTCGACGGCCTGCTTCGACTCCTCTCCGAAGACCAGGCGGATCGGAGACGGGCCGAGAGGAAACAGGGAGTCCACGCTTATCTTCACCTCGGCGGGACGCCCGAAGCTCCTGGGCTTCGTCACCTCCTCGACGACGGCGGAGACCCGGCTTCCCTTCGGCGCCACCAGTTTGGCGCCCACGACGAGGTCCGAGTCCAATAGGAGGTCTACCGAGTCCCCCTTCTTCGCGCTCTTCGGCGAGAGAGGGTAGGCCAGCGAGGCCCTGATGATAGTCGCCTCTGGAAGCTCCGCCTCCTCGGCTGCGACAGGATCGGAGAGCAGCAGTCCCAGCACCCTCTCCAGCCGCATGGCTACAGGGCGGTCCACCTGGGGCGTCCCCTCGAGCTGAACCTCCAACCCCTCCACCCTCCTGGTAACGGAGGACAGGACGTCAATCTCTCGGTCGATGGCCCATTCCGCGACTCCCAGCTTGAAGAGGAGCGACGGCTGATACTCCGTGCCCTTCTCCACGAAGTTCAGCAGGGCCGCCTGCCTCTCGGCGATGCTCCCCGGCAGCTCTCGGCCGAACATATCCCTCTCGATCGAGCCAAGGCGGTCGATGAGCCCTCCAGTGTGCTCGATTCCGTACACCAGCCGCTCAACTCTTCCCATGACGTGGAAGGTGGAGGAGTCCTCCTCCGACATCCCCGGAAGCGCGGCTACCACCGTCAAAAGGGCCGCGCACGCAAGCACGAGCACGCTTCGCCTCATTATTTCTCATCCTCCTCGTAGTCCGATCGACACATTTTCACCGCCTCGCCCACGAAGCCCATGAACAGCGGGTGGGGCTTCACCGGCCGGGAGCGGAACTCCGGATGAAACTGAACGCCGACAAACCAGGGATGATCCTTCAACTCCACGATCTCCACCAGGTTCTTCTCCTCGTAGACGCCGGCGATCAGCATCCCCTTTTCCTCAAGGCGCTTTCTGTAGTCGTTGTTGAACTCGTACCTGTGCCTGTGGCGCTCGCTAACACATGAAACGCCGTAGGCAGCGGCAGCCTTGCCGTACCCCGCGAGGGTGCAGGGATAGGCTCCGAGGCGCATCGTTCCGCCCAGGTCGCCGAGCTTTTTCTGATCCTCCATTAAGTGTATCACAGGGTTAGAGCATCCGGGGTCGATCTCCGAGCTATGAGCTCCGGGAAGTCCGCAGACGTGCCTCGCGAATTCCACCACCGCCGCCTGCATCCCGAGGCACAGGCCGAAAAAGGGTATTCCGTTCTCTCGCGCGTAGCGAGCCGCGGAGATCTTTCCCTCGATACCGCGAGCCCCGAAGCCGCCGGGGACGAGTATACCGTGCGCGCCCTCCAGGAGGTCGGCCGCCCCCGTCGCCTCGATAGCCTCGGCCTCGACGGAGCGGATCCTGACCCGCACGTCGTGGTGTATCCCGGCGTGGTGCAGAGCCTCGACGACGCTCAGGTAGGCATCTTTGTGGTTGGCGTACTTTCCGACCACGGCCACCTCCACCTCGCCCGACGGGTTGCAGAAGCCGGAGGCAACCCTCTCCCAATCGGACAGGTCCGGCTCGTCGCGTGACTCCATCGACAGCCCCTTGAGCACGAGCTTGTCGAACCCCTGCTCGTACAGGCTCAGTGGAACCCTGTATATCGTCGGCTCGTCGAGCACCTGTATCACGGCGTCCGGGGGAACGTTGCAGAAGAGAGCCATCTTGTCGCGCATCCCGTCCTCGATGGGGAAGTGAGAGCGGCAGACCAGGATCTGAGGCAGGATGCCTATGCGCCTCAGCTCTTGGACGCTGTGCTGGGTGGGCTTCGTCTTCATCTCGCGTGCGGCCTCCAGCCACGGCACCAGTGTCACGTGGCAGTAGAGCACGTTGTCCCTGCCCACCCTGGAGGCCATCTGCCTGATCGCCTCCAGGAAGGGCTGCCCCTCTATGTCCCCCACCGTGCCTCCTATCTCGGCTATCACTATGTCGCTCTTATCCCCGATGCGGAGGATCCGCCCCTGGATCTCGCTAGTGATATGGGGTATCACCTGCACGGTGCCCCCAAGGTAGTCGCCCCGCCGTTCCTTGGCTATCACGGTGGAGTAGACCTTGCCGGTGGTCACGTTGTTGTCCGCGCACAGTGACTCGTCGATGAAACGCTCGTAGTGCCCAAGATCAAGGTCCGTCTCCGCTCCGTCGTCCGTGACGAAGACCTCTCCGTGCTGAAAGGGGTTCATCGTGCCGGCATCCACGTTTAGATATGGATCCAGCTTGATTATGGACACGCGAAAACCCCTTTTTTTCAGAAGCACCCCCAGGGAAGCGGCGGTTATCCCCTTTCCCAGCGAGGATACCACCCCGCCGGTGACAAACACGTACTTCGCCATTGCCCTCATCCTCCGTGGTCAGTTAAAAAAGATGGACCAGGGATGACCCCGGTCCAGTGTTTCTCGTGTAAGAACGCACCGCACGCGGCCTCACGGCCTATTTCAACAGCCCGAGCGGATTAACCGGGCTCTTACCCCTGCGGATCTCGAAGTGGAGGTGAGGTCCCGTGGTCCTGCCGGTGGTTCCGACGGTGGCTATCGCCTGCCCCTGGGCTATCTTCTGCCCCTTTCGCACGGAAAGGGTGCTGCAGTGGGCGTACAGAGTGGAGTTTCCGTCGTTGTGCTTGATGACCACGACCTTACCGTATCCTCCCATCCAGCCGGAGTATTCGACGACTCCCGCCTTTGAGGCATGGATGGCCCTGCCCCTGGGAGACTTGATATCGATGCCGGTGTGGAAGTCGCGGCGACGAGTGATCGGATGGCGCCTCCAGCCAAACGGGCTGTTGATCTTGCCCACCACCGGCCATCTGTAATTTCTGGATGCCGCGGTGACCTTTCCGGCGGAACCCTTCGCCTGGGTGGTCTCCGGCCTAGCGCCCGGGAGGAAGATCTCCTTGTCAGCGACAAGAGGCTCCGCGTCCTTTCCGTTGGCCTCCTTTATCCTCTCGACCGTGATCGAGAACTTTTTCGCTATTCCCGCCAGGGCGTCTCCCTTTTTCACCTTGTAGAATATGCCGTCCTGGTTGGGCACGCGAAGGGTGATGCCGGGACGGATCACGTTGATATTGTTCAGGTTGTTGCAGCCGATGAGAGTGTCTATCTCCAGGTTCTGCGAGTTGGAGATCGACCAGAGGCTATCGCCCTCCGCGACGACGTAGGCCGTTATCTTGATCGGCAGGACCTTCTCGCGGGCCGCGACAAGCCGAGCCTTCCTCGTGAGCACCTGCTCCAGAGTGGCCTCGACTGCGGAACTGTCGTTGGGTATAAGCAGGATCTGCTTCTCGGAAAGCCTGTTGGCGTTTTTAAGCTCGTTGGCCTTCATTATATCGTTTATAGACACCCCGTGGGCCATAGCTATATCCGACAGGGTCTGTCCCAGCTTGACCACGTGCTCCGTCCAGAGCACGTCGACCTTGGCCAGAACGACCTCCTCGCTCTCCTCTCCAAGGTCCTCCTCGTCCAACAGGAGAGCCTTCTCCCCGTCCTCGCCTACGCTAAGGATGACAGTTTCGTAGTCGGACGCGTAGGAGTCCGCCGGATCTCCGGCTGCCTTGGCGCCTCCCTTGGAGAATGGGGAGCAGGAGACCGCCGAGTTCGCGAACAACGCTCCGTTGATCGTGGCGAACGAACTGTCCCCCATGCTCAGCCCGCCGGGCGAACGGGGCTGGAATACTGTCATCCTGGAGACCCCGAAGCCGGAGCCAAGGCCCGAGCCTCCGTACTGCCCGCCCTTTTGGACGAGGTGCTCGGGGAATTCGAAGCCGCTTTCACCGGCGGTCGTGACACTCTTGGAGGTGAAGGGCATGTCGCCGACGCCCCCTCCTAAGAACCTGGAGAAAGGCCAGTTGAACTCCGCGGCCGAACGACACTCCGCAGCGACTACGCCATCATACGTGTCGGCGTTCTCCGGAGCCGCCGGCCTCTTTTGGGGCGTATCCTCACCCTTGACGGGAAGCAGGCAGGGCTCGACGCACACCCCCCTCGAGGAGAACAGGAAACCGAGGTCGATCTCGCCCTCCAAATCCCCCTCTTCGATGAATGAGTCCGACATCTCGATAACTATGAAGCCCGAGGCCGGGAGGACGAAGTCCTCCGGTGAGGGCGAATCCACAAGGCCGCCCCAAGCTGTGCCCACCGTGCGGTCGGTCGCCTCCAGCACCAGCATGGCGGACGCCGCCAGCATCACGAAAATCGCCAAGTAGCAGCCAAGCCGTCCCGCCGTCATTCGTTTTTTCTTCTTGGCAAGGGTCGACAGGTAGACCCTTCTTTTACCTCTCTCCGAGCTGCCGAATACCCCAAAGGGCGAGGGTGAGTTCCGCTTCCTCAATCACCTCAACCTCCTCCGTCTGCAGAATGAGCCCGCCGCGTCCCGATCTTCCGGCGCGGGGGCAATCAGCCTACCCTTTCTTGATGGTCAACAGGAAGTCCCTGTTGGTGGGAGACTGTTTCAGCTTATCGATTATCAGGTTGAGCGCCCCCGCTTCGTCGACATTTACAATGCGTCGCCGCAGCAGCCATAGGCGGCTGAGCTCGTCCTCGTCGAACAGCAGCTCCTCGTGCCTTGTGCCCGACTTCACTATGTCGATGGCGGGGAAGATACGTTGCTCCGATAGCTTCCTGGAAAGATGAAGCTCCATGTTGCCCGTGCCCTTGAATTCCTCGTATATCACCTCGTCCATGCGGCTGCCCGTGTCGACCAGAGCCGTGCCGATTATCGTCAGGCTTCCGCCCTCCTCTATATTCCGCGCGGCGCCGAAGAAGCGCTTCGGGAAGTAGAGAGCCGCCGGGTCCATTCCTCCCGAAAGGGTTCTCCCGGAAGGAGGCACCACCAGGTTGGACGCCCTCGCCAGGCGTGTTATCGAGTCCAGCAGCAGAACGACGTCCTTGCCAACCTCCACCAGTCGCTTCGCCTTCTCCAGGGCCAGGTTGGCCACCCTGAGATGCTCGTCCGACGGCCTGTCGAAGGTGGAGGCGATAATCTCCCCGTCCACCGAGCGGGTCATGTCGGTGACCTCCTCCGGCCGCTCGTCTATCAGCAACACCATGACGATGACATCCGGGAAGTTGGTCGTCACCGAGTTGGCTATCTTCTTCAGGAGGGTGGTCTTTCCCGCCTTCGGCGGCGAGACCAGAAGCGCCCTCTGCCCCTTGCCTATGGGCGCAAAAAGATCCACCAGGCGAGTGGAAATCTCCCTCGGGTCCGTCTCAAGCACTATCTTCTCGTTGGGAAAGATGGGTGTGATCGAGTTGAAATGCGGCCTCCTGCGCGCCGCCTCCGGGTCGGAGAAGTTGACCATCTCCACCCTCAGCAGAGCCTCGTAGTGCTCCGAGTCGCGCGGCGGGCGTACGAGCCCCCATATCACGTCGCCGTTCCTGAGGCCGAAACGGCGAACCTGCGATGCGGAGACGTAGACGTCGTGATCGCTCGGCAACAGCCCCTTCGGGCGAAGGAAGCCGTACCCCTCCTGCAGGACCTCGAGCGTGCCCCCGCCGAAGCGGTAGTTCAGCTCCTCGGCCTGCGCCCTGAGTATCGCGATGATGAGGTCATCCTTGCGCAGCGAGGAAAAACCGATGACCCCCATCTCCTTCGCGATCTTTCGAAGCTCGGGGTTTAGCAGGCCGGCCAGGTGACCGTATGTATGCCTCGGCTTGGGCGGAAGCCTGGACGGCTCGTCCGGCTCCGGCCTGAGCTGGGCGGTTCTCTGAGCCGTTGCACCGGTGGTGTTCTCCGATGCCTCGGCTAAAACGGTATTATCGGATGACATTGAATCTGCTCCGGGCAGTATGGACGTTGGCGTCCGGAGGGCTTTGGAACCCCTTATCGATGACTATCGGATATGAAAACACGTATCTGGACATCCCCTTCCTGAAAGAGCGCCGTGTCGCTGCGAAAGAATGATTAATTCACGGCGCCATGTAATGACTGAGGTTGTTCCGCTATCTCGAACAGAGTGTCCGAGAACACCCTGTCGAAAAGCGATATCCTCACTGAATAGGCTCCCTTGGGCAACGGCGACCCGTCCTCCAGGAGAAGACAGAACGCCTTGGCGCCGCTGCCCTGTTCCAGCGTTACCTCCTGGGATTGAATCGGGCGCCCCCTGAAAAACCATCTCACCTTCACGTTCTCGCCGTAGCCCGCCCGCGAATAGTCGAACCACAGGCACAGCTGCCGGGTCCCGTAAGAAAAAACAGAGCTGACGCCGACGGGGGTCATATTTCCGTCGACCTCGTCGCAAAGGACTATATTGTGTATCTCGAACGAGCCGGCGGCCTTCTTCGATCGTATCGCCCCGAACGAGAGGACGAGCAGGGAGATGATAGCGAACCCGACCATTGCTAGGAACAACTTCCCGCTCCTGGACATTATACCCACCGCCCCGAAAAAAAGACAAGTACAGAGAGAAGACGATCAAACACTGCCGACGGGCGCAATATCAGTCCAGAGCCGGATGAAACGGCCCCTGGCCCGTGCATTCCAAAAACACTCTACCATGAAAATTATTGGGAGGCAAGAGGAAACAGAGGCAAATAAGATGGTATTCCAGCTAAAACCAACAGATGGAGCGCAAACAGGACAACCCTTATGCAGGGTCCCCCGCTATTTCGGCGGCAATGCCCCTCAGGAACCGGACGACCTCCCTGTGGACGTCCGCCTCGAAACCGTCCACCGTCGGCGCGCAGGCGCGGGTCACCCCGTCGACGGCACCGGCATCGACAAGAGCGGCCAGCATCTCGTCGATCTCGCTCTCCCCGGGTCCGATCCACTCTCGGTTTCTCGCTGACATCAGGGCCGCCAGCGCGTAACCGCCCCAATCGGACACGTCCGTCGGCACCGCCACCGTCGAGGGGGTGACGGAGAGACACTTTGCGTAGCCCGGGAGAGAAGCCGACAGGGCCTCGTGGAGGATGCCCATGCCCGCCTCGTTTCCCCCGTCCCCCACCGCCAGCACCGGGATCCCCCCGTCCATGGCGACCGCCGCGGCATCGTCCAGGGGACAGGTGAAGTCCGAGATGTCCTCCGAGCGCATGTTGTAGTACCTCCCGTCCGCGGCCCGTCCCAATCGTTCGAGGTAGACCAGCAGCGACGGTCGCGACTCGAGCACCTCCGAACCGCTCTCCGCGCAACGGACCTCCGGCCCGCCGACGGAGCGGGAGCAGGCCTCGACCGCCTCCAGGCACAGGGGATCCGTGAACAGCAGCACTCCCTTCCCGAGACGGGAGAGGGCTCGCCCAAGCATGACCGCCCCTCCGGGGCCATCGGTCTCCGGCGCACCGCGGGCGGGCACGAAGAACCCTGTCACGATCACGACCGAGGCCGCACTCCACAGGAGATCGCAGGCGTCGCGAAGGTGTTCCGCCCTCAGAAGAGGCCCCACCCCCCTGCCGGACCTGTCGGAGGCGATCACGCGACGGACTCGGTCGAGGAGAGACACGTCAGACCCCCAGCTTGTCCACCAGGGCCAGCATCTCCGGGTTGAGCTCCTTCTTGGTCCTCCAGGCGTCCTCTATGGGGCAGAGCTCCATCCTGCCGCATATCGAGCCGGTCATGACGCCCGACCTGCCCTCCAGCAGCGACTCCACCGCGAAAGATCCCATGCGCGAGGCCAGTATCGTGTCGAACGACGAAGGGCTTCCTCCGCGCTGGATGTATCCGAGCACCGTGACTCGCGCGTCGTAGCCGCCCGTGTCCTGAAGACTGTCGCGGAGCTCCGTCGCCGACATAACCCCCTCGGCCAGGATTATCAGCGAGTGGGTCTTGCCCCTCTTGCGCGAGTAGTGCAGGCTGTCGCACATCTTCTGGATATCGAGCGGAATTTCCGGCACCACAACGTACTCCGCGCCGGTCGAGATGCCCGCCTCGAGCGCCAGAAAGCCCGAGTCCCTCCCCATCACCTCTACGATGAAGAGCCTGTCGTGGCTGCTGGCCGTGTCGCGCAGCTTCTGCACGGCGGACAGGGCCGTGTTCAGCGCCGTGTCGTAGCCGATGGTGGTATCCGTGCCGGCGATGTCGTTGTCGATGGTCCCCGGCACGCCCACAACTGGCACCCCCATCGCCGCCATCTCCGCCGCACCCCTGAAGGAGCCGTCCCCGCCGATGACCACCAGAGCGTCGATCTTTTTGTTCTCAAGCTTTACCAGCGCCGAGCGAACCCCCGCGTCGGTCTTGAACCGCTCGCTGCGGGCCGTGCGCAGTATCGTCCCGCCCCGGTGTATGATGCCACCCACCGCGGCCCGGTCGAGCACCATGCTGTCGCCGTCCATCAGCCCCTCGAACCCCTTCATGAACCCCAACGTCTCCATGCCGTTGTAGAGCGCGGTTCGCACCACCGCGCGGATGGCGGCGTTCATCCCCGGGGAGTCCCCCCCGCTGGTTAGCACCGCGATTCGTTTCATCATAGGTGGATCGCTCCCCTCTTGGGTGAAAAAAGCAACCTTGACAACCGACCGTATTGATCTATAATTGAGTTACTATGCTCCTTGGCGTTCCTTCGCGGATGCCAATGCGTTTGGAGAGGGGGAAGGTCGAAAGGCCTTTCCCCTCATCTCGTAAGCTCAAGCGCCCCGAGGACTGCCGGTGTAATCTCTCTCCGCTCGTCAACTATGCCCCAGAGTTGGTTATGGTACGTTCCAAACGGTCCGTGAACAAGACGTGTTATTATGCCTTCATTCTTAGCTGCTTCTACTGCGGGGCAAAGATCGCTGTCTCCTGTAACCAGCGCTGCGTAGTCGATTCTCTGCTTCAAGGACGCGAAGACGAAGTCCAGCCCCATCCGAAGATCGACGCCCTTCTGATCGAACATCGGCCTGCCGCTTTCGTCTTCTCCCCTTTTTTCCAATTTCCCGAGGCGCACTTCGCATCGGTCCAGCCTTTCAATAGCATTAAAAAACTTCTGCTTTTTTGATACCCTTTCTCTTTCTTCACAAGTGGGTTCAGGCGATTGATATGGCAAGCAGTCGTAGTAATAGACCCTCCGCACGGCCAAGTCACATGCAATCCACTGCACCAGCCTTGCCACATCGATCCTGATTCTGGGAGACATCTGGAAAGCGATTTTCTGAAGATAACCGCCGTCGATGAATATTCCAATGTATTCCATAAATACACTCCTTCGATTCAGTCGGTTTCCACTGTCCAGCCAGACGCAGCATGACCGCATTATAGGCTCCCGACGAGGGCGTTGCAAGTCACATCCACCCAAAGCACACACAAAAGCCGGGAAGCGCACCGCTCCGCGCTCCCCGGCTATTTGATCGGCGGGTGTGTGTCTACTGCCGCTGAAGCTCTTCGACGCGACTCTCGATGGTGTCTAGCTCGGAGTTAAGCACGGCCAGCTGTCCCTCGAGCTCCTTCTTCTCGGCGTTGAGCTTGTCCAGCCTCTTGATGAGGCGGTCAAGTTCCAGGCGGGCGGCCGCCTTGCCCCTGTAAAGAGCATCCGGGTCGTCACGGTGTACATCCCAGATGAAATCCACAGTCGACAGATGCATAGTGATAC
>JAAYLU010000092.1 GCA_012521675.1 Synergistaceae bacterium
CTCGCCGTCCTTGTTTATCAGGGCGACGCCGCCCGTAGGGGTGTTGTTCGCAAAGGTGCAGTTAACCGCCGAGATGGCGCCGTTGTTGTTGTAGACAGCGCCGGATGAAAGGTTGCCCGAGAAGGTGCAGTTGACCAGCTCTAGGTCGCCTTGGTTGCACACCGCGCTTCCCTCCGCGGAGGCTTTATTGTTGCTGAACTCGCATCTCTCGCAGCGGACTGTGGCCTGTGCCAGGACGGCCAGCGCGCCCCCCCATTTGACACCCCACGTCGAGCAATAAAATTACTCGATTCCAACCTACAGGAGACACAGCCGTGAAAAAAGTCATCCCCCTTGCGTGCGCGCCCTTACGCGCACCATGGTGTATTATATAAGATGCAAATTTGAGGATACTATCTTTCGCAGTACCCGGAGGACGGAATGAAAACGGATTTTCTGGATGCACACGAACGCCATTGGAAGGATAGTGAGCTGCTATTCAACAATAAGCGGTGGGCCAATGCGGACCACCTTTACGGTATGGCGGCTGAATGCGGCCTTAAATCATTGATGGTGGTCTTTGGAATGCCGTTCGACACGGGGAAGGACAGACCGACATGTAATGTTGACTGCAAGCATATCGACAGAATCCAGATACGTTACGAGACGTATCGTTCCGGCAGTCCGGCCGGATCAGGATACGCGTTGCCCGATCCGACTGTATTCAACAATTGGGATGTATCGCAGCGGTATGCGCATAGCAGTCACTTCAACGAAAACTTGGCCATTGAGCATCGAAATGGAACCGAAGCCATTCGCAAGTTAGTGCAGCAGGCTCGAAGGGAGGGGCTGTTGAAGTGACTACCTTTGACGAAACGCTACCCATAATTACAGAAATCTTAAAGAGACACAAGGCAGAGTTGTCCAACATGGACTGGCTTCTGGTAAACCGCGATCTCAAGGGGAAAGTCCGGTTGATAGCTCCTGCGGCGGTGTCGGAAGATAAGCTTTCCCGAACGCTCAAAGGCATTGCCGAAGAGTTGGAAAGCAGACTCGGCGACAGGGCCTACCCAGCAAAATACGCCATACTTTATGATGAAAACGATAAGGATGCGTGCAAAGGCGCGTCTCTCTTTCCGCTGGAGGGTTTTGACAAGATAAAGGTGGCAGACCGGCTTCCTGTCTCCGGCAACTGGCTCTCTATCGCCTCTGAGGATTCAGGAGCCCCCATTGTCGTTTTTTTCTCGGTCAAAGGAGGCGTTGGTCGTTCCACAGCGATTGCGGCCTCGGCTCTATCATTGGCCCAAAATGGCAAAAAAGTCCTTGTCCTCGACATGGACCTCGCATCCCCCGGGCTTTCATCCGCTTTACTCCCGGAAAATCGTCGCCCGAAATACGGTATTGTGGACTGGCTGATAGAGGACCTGGTCGGAAACGGCGACTCCATTCTTGATAAAATGTATGCGAAGAGCGATATTATCCGCGACGAAGAGGTCTTCGTAGTCCCGGCGCATGGACGCGAGCCCGGCGAATACGTCTCAAAGCTTGGCAGGGCATGGATGTCCGTCGTGAGGGATGATGGAACCAGAGAGAGTTGGCCGCAAAGATTGCGACGTATGGTCGACGAATTGAAGAAAGCTCTGGACCCCGAAATCGTGCTAATCGACTCGCGCTCGGGAATTGACGACTTGGCCTCGGCCTGCGTCACCGACCTCGGGGCCAAGCTGATACTTTTGTTCGCGTTTGACGACGATCAGACCTGGACGGGACACCAAATACTATTCCGTCACTGGCGGCATGCTTCAGTAGCAAAAGAAATACGGGAACGATTGCAGCTTGTGGCGGCGATGATGCCGGAGACCGATACGTTGGAGCGTTTGGGAGAAATGAGGGAAGCCGGCTACGAGTTATTCGCAGCCGAACTGTACGATGCCATTCCCCCGGGTGAAATGATAGGTGAACGATGGAACTTCGAAGAATCGGATGATTTAGCCCCGCACGCCCCATGGCTCATTCGTAGACATCAGGGTTTCACCTCTCTGAAAACCCTCCGCGGTCGCCTTTCTAAAATCGAAGAGAGCACTGTGGTACATGTCTTCGGCCCGTTGATTCAAGGTCTTGGCGAACTTATAGAGGAGCAGGACTCCGATGGATAACGCTGTTGAACTCCGACAAGCCATACTTGCCGCACCGCTCGAATCAAGCAGCTTTGGAGAAGAACCCCTTCCAGGAACGCTGTACATACCACCGTCGCATGTCAAAGCACTACGGCTTGATGTACACCTTGTCGTAGGAGGAAGAGGCGTGGGGAAGTCTTTTTGGACCGCCGCGTTGCTTTCAGGCGATCTGCGTGCGATTATTGACGGCGCTGCTCCGGAACTGGAGAATGTCGACATTGTCACAGGCTTTTCCGGTCGCGGTGACACCGATGCGTATCCTAACGAGGACGTTTTTTCGAAACTGCTTGGCGACGGGTACGATCCTTATGACATATGGCGGACAGTGATGCTGCGCCATATCATAGACGGACGCGTCATCCTCGAAAAATACTGGCGGGATGCAATAACCTGGTTCAAGGCCAATCCGGAGGAGGTTGAGCGGGAGCTTCGCTCTACTGATAATTTGATGAGCAAGGACGGACGTCGAAAGCTTATTTTGTTCGATGCGCTTGACCGCACCAGCAGTGATTGGGACAGCATGGATAAGATTGTTCGGGGACTTTTGCGCGCCGCGCTTTGGCTCAGGTCGTACACCTCTTTCCACGCCAAGATTTTCCTGCGTACAGACCAGTTCGAGCGAACAGTTACGGATTTCCCCGACGCATCCAAACTGCTTGCGACACGAGCGGAATTATCCTGGGCTCGCCACGACCTTCACGGTTTGCTATGGCAACGCCTAATCAATACACAGGGTGGCCATGGAGAGGTCCTGCGTGAAGCATACCGCTCGGTAGTCGGTGAACTGCCTGAATGCGTCGAAGAAGTATGGTTGCTTCATGAGGAGGCAAAGCGTGAGACACCCTTTCAGAAGAAGCTTTTCGAGAAGCTCGCGGGCCCCTGGATGGGCCGCGACCGTCGTAGAGGCGTTCCTTATACGTGGTCTGTGGGGCATCTTGCGGATGGTAACGGAATGACCTCGCCCCGTTCGTTTCTTGCCGCCCTCCGGCAGGCGACTTCAGACACTAAAGAGCGCTACCCCGATCACGAGCGCGCCCTGCACTACGAAAGCATCAAACGCGGTATCCGCAAAGCCTCTGAGATACGGGTAGACGAAATTTCAGAGGACTACCCGTGGGTGAAAGACGTATTGTCGTGCCTGGAAGGCCTGACAGTCCCATGTGAGTACGATGCTATCATTAAACGCTGGGAGGGAAAATTCCCCGAAGGACCAGACAGCATTGCCACCAACCGCCTACCGCCCCAGCATGCGAGAAGAGGATGGGACGGCCTTAGGGAAGACTTATCGCGAATTGGTCTGATCGAGGTGAAAAGCGACGGCCGAATAGATATGCCCGACCTTTACCGAGTCGGCTTCGGTCTGGGTCGCAAAGGTGGAGTCAAACCAAAGGGATAAACGACGATGGGGTCCCCCTCTATCGTCACGAACGGTGAGGAAGGCGGCTAGAAACAAGCCGCCTAAGCGATCGACACGAACGGAAAAAATGCTCGTTCGGTCGCCTGCTTCGCGGTCAAGGGCGTGCCGCATAAGCGATCGACACGAACGGAAAAAACGCCCGTTCGGTCGCCTGCTTATGTCGTCCCGAACGGCGCGCAGCGACGGAGGGACCTCGCCCTTGTCGTCCGATGTCGGGTCGCTCGTTCGCACTCTTTTTGGCGCCTTCCCTGAAAGCCGCACGGGCTTACGGAACGACTATTCACCCTCCTGCGGGGTAGTCGGGACATGGAACGGGCTCGGGATCAGGTTCCGGGTCTGGCTCGGGATCGGGCTCCGGCACTGGCACCGGCCCAGGCCCAGGCTCAGGCTCCGGTTCAGGCTCGGGATCGGGCTCAGGCTCCGGATCGGGCTCGGGATCGGGGTCCGGCTCGGGGTCCGGGGGCGGCTCTGTGTTCGCCATGTGTTCGAACGCTCCCATGCTGGTCTCGGCGTCTATCGGGCGGTACAGGCCTCTCTGGTCCACGGCGGGCACGAGCAAATCCAGGACGCCCGCCCGCTCTCCCGCAGGGTAGCCCGCCCCTATCGCGGGGCTCCCCTCCTTCAGCGCGTGAGTCCTCGTCGGGCCCCCGTTGTCCTCAAGCTCCTCAAGCAGCGGATCCTGGCGCAGAATGTCCGTCGCGACGATGTTCACATTGCCCAGCCTGCCTCGAACGATGCTTCTGTCGATCCTCATGACGCCGCTCTCGGACTTGGCCTCGTACGCCATGCCGTTCTTGTCGTTGTCCAGTATGCTGTTGACCACGGTGAACTCGCCGTCCTTGTTTATCAGGGCGACGCCGCCCGTAGGGGTGTTGTTCGCAAAGGTGCAGTTAACCGCCGAGATGGCGCCGTTGTTGTTGTAGACAGCGCCGGATGAAAGGTTGCCCGAGAAGGTGCAGTTGACCAGCTC
>JAAYLU010000093.1 GCA_012521675.1 Synergistaceae bacterium
CGAGATCCTCTCCGGCGAACTCGGGTCGCAGAACGCCGTCTGCGGAGGGGGCCGGTACGACAACCTGGCGGAGGCGATAGGGGGCCCTCACATCCCTGCGGTAGGATTCGCCGCCGGGGTGGATCGGATAATCATGGTCATGGAGCAACAGGGATGCTCCTTCGGGGATCTGCCTCCGCTCGACGCGTTCGTGGTGGCGCAGCGGGATTCCTTCAGGACGGACGTCCTGAGGGTCGCCGAGGCGCTCAGGAGAAGCGGGCTGTCTGCAGAGACGGATCTCGGGGGGCGGAGCATGAAGGCGCAGATGAAGGCCGCCTCGTCGCGCGGGGCCAGGTATGCGTGCATCATAGGGGAGAGCGAGCGGCAGAACGGAACCGCCACTGTGAAGGACATGGCGACGGCGGAGCAGAGGGAGATCGATCAGTCCTCGCTTGCTGAAGAGCTGAAAAGTAAGTCTAGAGGACTTCCGGAGGGAGCATTCAATGGCAGGCGAGCAGCGATATTTCGACATGGAATGGCGGAGGACCGCCTACTGCGGCGGCGTCGCCGGGGAGAAGGGATCAGAGGTCCCAGTGGTCGTCAACGGATGGGTGAGGCGCAGGAGGGACCTCGGAGGGCTTATATTCATCGACCTTTGGGATCACACTGGGATCGTCCAGGTCGTCTTCAACCCGGAGCTTGTGAGCGATGTCCACGAACGTGCAAAGGAGCTTCGCAGCGAGTTCGTGATAGCGGTCAAGGGAAGGGTGCGGGAGCGCCCGGAGGGCACTTCCAACCAGTCGATGAAGACGGGAGATTGGGAGATAACGGCGTCTGACTTCATACGTCTGTCGCCGGCAGCGCCTCTCCCATTCGAGGTGGGGGAGATGACGGACAGGGTGGAGGAGAATCTTCGCCTCCGCCACAGATACCTGGACCTGAGGCGGGACAGGATGCAGAACAACCTTCGATTGCGACACAGGATCGCGATGCACACGAGGAACTTCCTTTCCGACAGGGGGTTTCTCGAGATCGAGACCCCGATGCTCACTCTGTCGACCCCCGAGGGCGCCAGGGACTACCTGTCGCCGAGCAGGGTGAACCCGGGCGCCTTCTACGCCCTGCCTCAGTCGCCTCAGATCTTCAAGCAGATACTGATGATCAGCGGGTTCGACAGGTACTTCCAGATAGTGAAGTGCTTCCGCGACGAGGACCTGAGGGCGGACAGGCAACCGGAGTTCACCCAGATAGACATAGAGATGAGCTACCTGGTCGAGCAGGACGTATTCGACTTGGTGGAGGAGTATCTTCACGGTCTGTTCCTGGAGACTATAGGACGCGAGATACCGACCCCCTTCAGGCGCATGACCTACAGGGAGGCGATGGACCGGTACGGCAGCGACAAGCCGGATCTGCGCATCCCGGTGGAGATCGTCGATCTTGCGCCGGTCTTCAAGAACAGCTCCTTCGAGCCTTTTCGCGAGGTGCTGGCGGGCGGGGGTGTAATCCGGGGCCTTCCCCTGCCGGGCGGCGCCGACCTCTCGAGGAAGGGGCTCTCCGAGGTCGAGGAGAAGGCAAAGAAGCTGGGTGCCAGGGCCCTCTCTCCCCTTCAGATCAAGAACGGGGCTCTGAAGGGTCCGTTGGTCAAGTTCATCGACGACGAGGGGCTATCACTTCTTACCGACTCGGGCGCCATCGGAGATGGCGACGCCCTGTTCATAATGGCCGGGCTCGACTGGTGCGAGGTATCCGAGGTGCTTGGCGTCCTGAGGCTGGAGCTCGCAAGGGAGCGCGGCCTGGTAGCCAAGGATGCGTGGGAGTTCTTGTGGGTGACGGACTTTCCCATGTTCGAATGGGACGATGACGAGGGCAGATGGAGCTCCGTGCATCACCCCTTCACATCCCCCATGACGGAGGACATCTCCCTGCTAGACTCCAGCCCGGGAGAGGCTCGCTCGAGGGCCTACGACTGCGTGCTGAACGGAAACGAGCTCGGGGGCGGATCCATAAGGATTCATGATCCGCAGCTGCAGGAGAAGGTCTTCTCGTGCATGGCCTTCTCGCACGAGACTGCAAGGCAGCGATTCGGCTTCCTGCTCGACGCTCTGTCCATGGGCACGCCGCCGCACGGTGGAATTGCGATCGGCCTCGACAGGCTGGCGATGCTGCTTGCGGGCGCCTCGTCCATCCGCGACGTGATGGCCTTCCCCAAGACTCAGAAGGCTCAGTGCCTGATGTCGGGGGCGCCGTCGCCCGTGTCGAAGGACCAGCTTGAGGAGCTTCATATAATGACCGTTCCTGTCAGCCCGGCCAGGGAGGAGGACGGAGCGGAAGAGTAGACGTTACAGGGGCCCCGTGCTCTGTGCAGGGGCCCTTTACAAAAAAGGAGGGGTAAAAATGGCGAAACTGCGTTTTCTAGGGCACTCCGCCTTCGAGGTGACGGGAGAGAGGGCCTCGATCCTGATCGACCCGTTCATCACGGGCAATCCTGCCGCGGCCGTCAAGAGCGAGGACATAGCCGACGTCGATTACATCCTGGTGACCCACGGACACGGAGACCACCTGGGCGATGCCGAGCCGCTGGCCCTCAGGACGGGCGCGACGGTGATCGCCAATCACGAGATCTGCACCTACCTGGAGGGCAGGGGTGTTAAGTGTCATTCCATGCACATCGGCGGATCGTATGCTTTTCCCTTCGGAAGGGTAAAGATGACGCCCGCTCTCCACGGGTCGGATATCGAGACGGAGGACGGACTCCTCCCGGGTGGCAATCCATGCGGATTCCTGTTAGAGGTCGACGGGGAGACCATCTACCATGCGGGCGACACGGGGCTCACGATGGACATGCAGCTCCTCTCCTCGGAGAACGTCAAGGTAGCGCTTCTGCCGATAGGCGGCAACTACACGATGGACGTCAACGATGCCGCGAAGGCCGTGGATTTCATTCGCCCCGAGATAGTGGTGCCGATGCACTACGACACGTTCCCGGTGATAGCGGCGGACCCGAGCGAGTTCATAAAGGCGGTAGCGGGCAAGGCGGAGGTCCGGGTGATCAAACCGGGTGAGACTCTGACCCTCTAGCCCCTTTTTACGGCAGGCAGCCGGGCTGTGGACAGGTCGGCGAGGAGGATTTAATAGCGCAGTCCGAACGCAGGGTGGTAGATCTGTTCGTCGTACAGGCCCATCTTCTGGTCCTGCAGCGCGTCCCGGCCCGACTCCCCCAGGCTGGACGCAAGTGCCGACGTGAGAATATGAACGAGGAAGATGGGGGCCACCAGGCTGCTTCCGAAGGTGGGGGTGGTATCGCTGACGTAGAATGAAAGGGTCGAGTGGCGGCATACGGGGGCGGCCGGGCTGTCCGTGATCGTGATTATCGAGGCGCCGCTTGACGCCGCCCTCTCTACCGACTTCGTGACCTCTATGACGTAGCTCGGCAGCTCGCAGACGATCACCAGGTCGCCCGCAGTCACTGCCCGGGCCTGTTCGATCAACGCCAGCGATCCCCTCTTCATCAGGACGCTTCGTATGCCCAATTCCACGAATCTCGTGAAGAGGGACTCGGCGATTATCGAGGAGATCCCCCAGCCCATGCAGTACACCATCCGCGCCTTCTCGGCCTGCTCGCAGAAGGAGACGATCTTCTCGGGGCGAAGCTGCTTCCAGGTGTCGTCCAGATTGGCGTGTTCCAGCTTCAGGATCTCCTCCGGTGTCCCCTTCCCGAGCTTCATCGCCCGACTGTGACGAGCGGCGGGGTTAATCTGTTCCAGCACGCTGTCCTTGAGCGCCTGCCTCAAGGAGGCATAGCCGTCAAAGCCCACCAGGCGAGCCACTCTCACCAGCTGGGCCTTGGACACGTCGAGCTTCTCGGCCACTTCGCCTATCGACAGGAAGGCCGCCTCCCTGGTGTTCGCCAGGAGGTATTCCACCACCCTGCGCGCCTTGTTGGGCAGGGACTCGATATTGTTGCGAAGCAGAGCCTGTAGTTTTGCGCTGTTCATCAAAAGCGACACCTCCGAAACAAGCTTGCACTCACGTATGAATTATTGACTTAAGTTTAGTCTCTAGAGGGCCGGCCGTCAATTGTCATAGCGCCTTGCAGAAGATGATCCTTTCCCTTAGTCGGGGCAAGGGTATCCCGGTGGACCGCGACAGGAGCCGAAGTCCAAATCTCCCGTGACCAAGCAGGAAGGACATCCTCCTTTCATCCACCTTCCAGGGGCCTTCGGGCGAGGTTTCGAGCAGGGTCTTCACCAGGGCGACCGAACCGGCCATCTCCCCGAAGGCTGGGTGGTGCGGCCCTGCGATCACGCTCCTCGACAGGCTCTCCGTCTCGTGCAGACCAACTCTCTGGACAGCAAGCCCGAGTCTGCGGGCCTTGTACAGGACCTCTCCTGCGCGTGAAACGGCCTCCTCGAGCGAAAGCGGCTCGTATTCGCCCCGTTTCGTCATCAGGGCAAGGCGAGTCCCTTCAAGGACCAGGCATGGATAGAGCCTAAGCGTGATGCCGGGAGATGCCTCCTCCTTGCGCAAAGAGGCGATCCGCTCAAGGTCGCCCAGCTCGCTTCCTGGGCTCTGCCCTGGAAGGCCGATCATAAGCTGGACTCCAAGAGGCAGTCCCCTCTCGAGGATCGCCACCATGACGGACAGGGCGTGTTCTCCTGTGTACCCCCTGTTGCAGGCGGCCAGGACGGAGTCGTCGAGCGAGGAGACACCGATCTCGACCATCGAGACCGGTCGATGGGAGAGTTCGTCGAGGATGGTCCCGGATATGCAGAGAGGGTGGGTGGAGAGGCGAAAGACGCTCCCCTCAGGGGCCGCTTTCACCGAGTCCATGTAGGCCTTGCGCAGATCCTCGGAGAAGCAGGTGAAGCTGCCACCGAAAAAACAGACCTCACGAGGTTCGACGAGGTCTGCCAAGACGCTCTCGACCTCGGCAGGCGAAGGTGCCTCGGAGATTCCCGTTATCCCGCTCTGATCGCAGTAGACGCAACGGCGCGGGCACGAGACCATCGGAAGAAAGAAGGGGTGGGGTGGAAGGGAACGGGCACTCATGGAGATTCATGATCCCAGCAGCCGACCCACTCCCTGCTCATGGCGCCCCAGGCGAAGAGGTCGGCCTGGTGTTCGAAGCTTGACATTGGCGTGGCGGTGCGGGTCCAGGCCTCTTCGCCCCCATTGTGCTCCAGCAGGTGGTAGAGCTCGTGAAAGAGAGCGAAACGCCTCCAAAAGGGGGGCAGAAGATTGTTGACCAGGATGAGACCCCTGCGTCCGCGCACCACGTGAACCCCCCACGCTTCCGCGGGAAGAGGCCGGTACTCCAGCTCCAGGGTCTTCCCCGTGCGATACTCGGCCTTGACAAGTATCGAGAACTCGTCCAGTCCGGCCCACTCGCCTCCCTCGCGGATCGCCCAGTCAGGCAGGAAATCGGGGGCTTTCGGGAAGTCGAACTCGATGTCCGTCCTCACGGCTCTGTAGCTCATGTTGTCCGTCCGCTCCTACTGATCTTTTTCGGCGTCCTCTTCCTCCCATCGGGAGACAGCGGCGTCGACCAAACTCTGAACGAAGCGGAGCTCTCTCGGCTCGAGCTTTTTGCGCCTGTACCAGATCTCGGTGGTGGGGGGCGCCTGGAAGACCTCTTCCAGGTGCACTCTGCCGGAGCTGGACGAAGACAGGCTTTTGACGAGGTCCTGCATCTCCACCTCCAGGGATTCCGCAAGGCGCGCAAGAAGCTTCATCGACGGCGTTCTTCTTCCGCTCTCGAGCGCTTGGATGTAGATCCTGCTCACCTTGGTCTTGTCGGCGAGCCCCTGTTGAGTGAGCCCCAAAGACTTGCGGAGCGTCCTTATCCTCGTTCCAAGAGTCATGCCAGATCCTCCTCGCTTGTTTTCAACTGATAAATATAATTATATACATGATTACAGTAAGTGCAAGAGGCTGCCTCTGAACCCTGAACCTGCTTTCCGATTCGCAATAATTATGGATTATAATATGAAACGGTTATAGTTAGTCGCAGGAGGTGTTCGCTTTGGATTTTCGCGAGCTTCAGAGCCTGGTGGAGGTGATGGAAAAGGGCAGCATCTCAGGTGCCGCCGCCTCGCTCGGGATATCGCAACCGGCCGTCAGCAAGCACATAGCCAAGCTTGAAAGAGAGATGGGCGTGAAGCTGTTTGCAAGAAGCCAGAGGTGCTCTGTCCTAACGGAGGAGGGGGAGATCCTTTACAAGTTCGCCAGGAAGATTCTGTCCCAGCTCTTCGACATAAAGCGCAGTTTCTCCGACCTGTCCGAGGACGTCTCCGGAACGGTCAGGATCAGCGCAAGCTCCATACCAGGCGGTTATATCCTGCCCGCCCTGCTGGTCGAATTCCGGCGGTCCTTCCCCAACATAGAGGTGGAAGTCAACATATCCGACTCGCGCGAGGCGGTGGAGAAGCTGGTAATCAAGGAGTCGGACCTATCTATAACGGGACAGCCCCGCCACGCCTCGGGATATACCTCCATCCCCTTCGCAAGCGACGAGCTCGTGCTGCTCGTGTCGTCGCAACATCCTTTTGCCGGCAGGGAATATGTCGTTTTACACGACCTCGAGGGGATGAACCTCGTCGGAAGGGTGATCGGATCCTCCACGTCCCGCATCTGGGAGGATGCCTTCAAGGCCCGCACCGGCGAGAGCAAACACGTTAATCTGAAATTCGGGCATGTAAGCGCCGTAGTCGAAGCCGTTAAAAGCGGCGGAGATGGCGCGGTCGTGTCCCGGTTGGCCGTGGCGCATAACGGGGGACTGGTGACGATACCGTTCAGACCCGCGCTCGACAGGGTCTTTTACCTCACTCACGCTTCGATTGCGACTAAGGCCGTTGAAACGCTGCTGGGGTTTCTGCGGCAGAATAAACCTTTAGTCGATGAATAGGGGGAGGACATGATATGCATACTGATGAGGACAGGGGGCGGCCCCGAAACGAGGACCGCGATCCCGTGATGAAAGTGCGAGAATTTTTGGAGGAGAGAGGGCATGCCGTCCGGATAACCTACTCGGACGACACGATATTCACCGTCGAGGATGCGTCCCGGGTGGTAGGCGCCCGGGAGGAGGAGATCCTCAAGAGCCTGGTGCTGCTCGTGGACGACGTGCCGGTCCTTGCGCTCATGTCCGGGGTCAACAAGATGGACGTAAAGAAAGTGCGGAGCGAGATGGGAGCAAGAAAGGTCAGGATGGCAGACCCGGACTACGTGCTGAAGTGGTCGGGGTTTCAGATTGGAGGCGTCCCGCCCGTCGGCTACCCCGAGGCCCCGCAGGCCCTCCTCGACGAGGACCTGTTTCAGCACAAGAGGGTCTGGGCTGCGGCAGGAACGGATCACTCCTTTTTTCCCGTCTCCCCGGAGGATCTGCTGCGGTTGACGGGGGGAAGAAGGTGTTCCTTGAAGAAGTAGACGAGGGCGGCGCCGCAATTGAGGCGCCGCCCCGTTCAACTCGGCCTTTTCGGATGCAGGGGCCTCTGACGATCCATCGAAATCCCCTTTCCGACAGAGGGCCTATTCCTCGACTAGGTAGCGCTGAAGGTCGGTACCCTCAAGCCCCGCTCCAAGCCCCGCAGCCAGCTTAAGCCTCGCCTGGGCCGGTCGCAGCGCGCCTCCGTCGATCGCTCCCATCTCGAATAGGCGTGTTATGCTTCCCTCGAAGGAGCAGGGCGACTCAAGCGTGTGTCCGTGCGGACACCTGGTGGTTATTACCACCGGGACATCGTCCTTCAGAAGTTTTTTCACCCGCGGTATCCATGACGGAGGTATGTGACCGTTTCCCAGCCCTGCGATCACGATTCCGTCGAGCTCATCTCCCTCCTGCGACGAAAGAGACTCCAGAAGCCTCTCTCCCGCGCCGACCGTAACATAGAGCAGCTCGACCCCCTTCACCGGATTCATGGCGCCCTCCAGCGCATTCGTCCTCTTGTGCTGCCTGAGGAGGTCGATCCTGTCGCCGACGAACTGCGCGACAGGCCCCCTTCCGGGCGAGGAGAAGGCCTCCTTTCTCTGGTTCGCTGTCTCGGTTATCTCGGACGCTGCGAACAGCTGCTCCTGAACGCAGACCAGGGCACCCAGCCCCCAGCACTCCTTCGACAAGGACGCCCGCACCGCCTGGACCAGGTTGAGTCTCGCGTCCGAGCCGGTGAAGTCGGGGGGGTACTTCGAGGCCGTGAAGATCAGCGGCTGAGGGTAGGCCCAGTAGAGATCGGCGAGGTAGGCCATCTCCTCCAGGGCGTCGGTTCCGCACGTGACTACCACGCCCTCCGCACCGTCGACCACGCATTTGGCCAGCACCTGCACCAGGTCGGCTATCATCCTGATGCTGTAGTGACTGCTCGGCTGCCGGCTCCAGTCTATTGCGAACACCTTCTCGGCTACATCGGCCGGAAGCCACCCCAAAATCTCCTCCGGTGCGAGCGCGGACTGCCACGCATCCTGCTGTTCGCTGAACTTCACTCCGATCTGTCCGCCCGCGATCACGAGCGCCGTCTTTCCTCGACCTGCCATCTTAAGACCTCCTTTCTCCCCTGGGGACATAAGCCCGGAAAAACCAAGGCATCCAGCTTGTCTCAGAAGCCGAGGTCTTCGCCTACCAGGACGACGTGCGAGGTCCTGCCTCCGGTGGCCCTCTCGAGCACGAGGAGGGCGTTGCAGACCCTGTCGGGGGAGTCACAGTCCACGCAGGCACCCGTGCTCACGCAGGGAGTCTGCAGGTTCAGTCGAAGCGCGTTCGGCGGGGTCGCAATGTTACGGGTCCTCGCGATCGCGTCGTCAAGGCTGTTCGCCACCTTGTTGAGCCCCACCACGAAGATCAGGACGTTCTTTCCCCATGCCATGCCGCTGACCCTGTTCCCGTTGCCGTCGATGTTGACGAACATTCCGTCCAGGGTTATCGCGTTGGAGCTCGTCAGGTAGTAGTCGGCAAGCAGCTCGCGTTGAAGCGCGTCCCGCCTCTCCTCCGGGGAGAGCGAGGGGTCCCAGTGGTGTATGACCTCGCACCCTCTCTCAGCGAGCGCCTCCATGGCGCCTATCTCCCTTATGGTGACGCTGCCGGGAACCCCGACAGACGCTCCCTCCGGGATGATCGCGAGGACCTCCTGAAGGGCCTCCTCCCTGGTCGGGACATAAGCCGCACGGAATCCCCTCTTCTCGAACCTGGCGGCCAGGGTTCTGCCCAGTCGGTCCCTGTGTTCCCGCCTCGCTTTGTCGAACGGACCTGTCATCAATCTCGCCTCCGAATGCGGTTCTCTCCGCATGATGGTCGTCCCATGATAGCATCAATTGGACGAAACGGACTTTCGATAGCCTTGGTGTCAAGTGATATCCCTTGACAGCCCGTGGCGGTCGTCTTATAATGTCCGGGTTTCAAGGGAGGCAAGGATATGAGCAAGTTGCGCCTGGAGGAGAAACTGGGCAGAAAAGTGTATAGACACGACCTGTACGACCTGTACTCCCCGCTTCTCACGGAGAAGCAGAGGGAGGCGTGGGAGCTTCACGAGTTCGAGGATCTCTCCCTGGCCGAGGTCGCCGAGAAACTCGGCATCAGCCGCCAGGGCGTATCCGATCTCATCGGGCGAAGCCGCGAGAGGCTCGATGAGCTCGAGGGGCTGCTGGGTTTTCACTCCAGGGAGGCGTCTTTGGAGGCGGAGATTAGCGCCCTTCGCAGCCTGCTGGATGATCCGACGAGACTGAGGGGTGAGAGGGATGTTTGATTCTCTTCGCGAGCGTTTCGAGGCTATTTTCGACAGGCTCAAAGGGCGAGGCAAGCTCACCGCGGAGGACGTCGACCTCGCCCTGAGGGACGTGCGCCGAAGCCTGCTGGAGGCCGACGTCGACTACAAGGTGGTTAGGGCCCTCCTGGAGGCGATCAGGGAACGAGCGGTGGGGAAGGACGTCCTCGAGTCCATCACCCCGGGTCAGCAAGTCGCAACCATAGTCTATGAGGAGCTGGCCGGGCTCATGGGAACGGAGCCGGCGCCCCTGGTCATCTCACCCAGGCCACCGACGGTCTACCTGATGGTTGGACTTCAGGGCGGCGGAAAGACGACCAGCACAGTGAAGCTTGCCAGGAGGCTGACCGGGGCTCACAGGCCGCTCGTGGTGGCGTGCGATCTCAGGAGGCCTGCTGCGGTGGAGCAGCTCAGGGTGCTCGCCGCCCAGTCCAAGATAGCCTTTTACGGGCCCGAGCAGGGAGAGAAGAACGTCATCGCGGTCATCAAGGGAGCGCTCGATTATGCCGCCGGTCATCTCAACGACGTAATCCTCCTGGACACGGCCGGGCGTCTGCACGCGGACGAGGAGCTCATGAACGAGCTGACCGCCATGAAGGACGCGGCACCTCCCACTGAGATACTGCTTGTCGTCGACGCGATGACGGGCCAGGAGGCGGTCAAGGTCGCCTCCGCCTTCCATGAGAAGCTGAACATCACGGGTGTCGTGCTCTCGAAGCTCGACGGAGATGCCAGGGGCGGCGCCGCCTTGGCCATCAGGAAGGCCACCGGGGTGCCGATAAAATTCGCAGGCGTCGGGGAGGGTACCGATGCCCTCGAGGTCTTCGACGCGAAGAGGATGGCCCAGAGAATTCTCGGAATGGGCGACGTGGTCGGCCTTGCCGAGAAGATCAGAGAGATGGCCGAGTCAGGCGATGCGGAGAAGATCGCCGGGACTCTGAAAAAGAAGTTCACCCTGGAGGATCTCCTGGTCCAGTTCGAGCAGATAGAGAAGATGGGACCACTTGACAAGGTGCTGGAGATGATCCCGGGCATCGGCAGGATGAAGGGGGCCGCGGACGAGGTCGACTCCGGGCAGCTCAGGAGGATGAAGGCGATAATCCAGTCGATGACGCCCGCCGAGCGAAAGAACCCCGCTATCATCAAGGGAAGCCGAAGGCGAAGGATCGCGACCGGCTCGGGGACCTCCGTCCAGATGGTGAACCAGCTTCTGGCCCAGTACGGGCAGATGAAGAAGCTTTGGAAGCAGTTCGGCAAACAGGGCAAGGGCTTCAAACTGCCGAAGGGCCTCTTCGGGGGCGGGGGTTTTCGTTTTTAAATTTTCGATGGTGGGATACGGGAGAAGCGCCCGAACCACCTATATTACCCGGGAGGTGTTTTGACTATGGCGGTACGTATTCGACTCGCCCGACACGGGCGGAAGAAGGCCCCCTTTTATCGATTGGTGGTGGCCGACTCCCGCTCGCCCAGGGACGGTCGTTACATCGAGCAGCTGGGGACCTACGATCCCATGAAGGATCCTGCGGCGATCAAGGTCGACGAGGACAGGGCCATGCACTGGCTGACAGTGGGGGCGACGCCCTCCGACACGGCCAGGAGCATACTGAGAAAAGCCGGCGTTTGGGAGAAATTCGAGGCCGGCAAGAAGAAGGTGGAATAGTCATGCCGGACTACAGAGAACTGGTTGAATATATCGTCAGGCGCCTGGTGCTGCAGCCCGAGGAGGTCAGCGTGACCGAGAACATCGACGACAGGGGCGTCGCAGCGATAACGATACGAGTCGCCACGAGCGACATAGGCAGGGTCATCGGAAAGAAGGGCGCGACCATCAATGCGATCAGGCTTGTCGCAAAGGCCGCGGCCGTCAAGGTCAACGACAGGGTCGACGTGGATATCGTAGAGGATGAGTAGGGTCCGCATAGGCCGGATCATTGGAACCCACGGTCTGAAGGGGGTGTTGAAGATATTCCCCTTGACTGATTATCCCGACAGGTTCACCTCCATGAATCGGGTCTCGATCTACGGCGAGGCCGGCGGCTTTCTCCGCGAGTTGACGGTCGAGTCGGCTCGTTTCTCGGAGGGACGGAAGACCGTGCTCCTCCAGGCCGTGGAGATCCGCAGGATCGAGGACGCGGCACCTCTCAAGGGGGCCTTCATAGAAGTGCCCCTGGAGGAGAGGGTTCCCCTTGAGGAAGGGGAGTACTGGCTCGACGATCTCAAGGGGATGACTGCCGTGAGGCACGAGGACGGAGAGATCCTGGGCAAGGTTGTGGACGTCCTCAGGCCCGGAGGCGCGGACCTGTACGTAATCCGCGACGAATCGGGCGTGGATCGCTATATTCCGGCGGTAAGGCAGTTCATAGCCGAGGTGGATCTTGAAAAGAGCCTGATGCGCATCTCTCTCATCGAGGGGCTGTGGGAGTAGTGCATGTAACAATAATCACGGCATTTCCGAATTTTTTCGAGAGGTTTCTGGAGACAGGCGTGATAGGCAAGGCCATCGACAAGGGCCTTCTGCGCGTGAGCCTTACGGACCTTAGAGACTTCGGCCTGGGCAACTACAGGCAGATGGACGACTACACCTTCGGAGGCGGAGGTGGAATGGTCCTGCTGCCCGAAGTGCTGGAGAGCGCGCTGCACTCAGCCCGGGCACCCTTCGAGGGGAAAGGGTACGTGGTGTGCCCCTCGCCACAGGGGGACCTGCTGTCCCAGGAGGTCGTGGAGACTTTGGCGGCGCAGGAGCATGTCGTGATCGTATGCGGCAGGTACGAGGGGATCGACGAGCGTTTCATCGCCAAGCATGTCCACAGGGAAATCTCGCTCGGGGACTTCGTCCTTACGGGAGGAGAGATCCCCGCAATGGCGATGGTCGACGCAGTGGCCAGGCTCGTTCCCGGAGTCGTCGGGCGCGAGTCGTCCGTCGAGGAGGACTCCTTCTACCGAGGAATGCTCGACCACTCTCATTTCACCCGCCCCTCCGAATGGAGCGGGATGGAGACGCCCTCTGTGCTCCTGTCAGGGGATGCAGCGGAGATTGAAAGGTGGAGAAGGGACGATGCCGCAGAACGCACAATCTTGCGCAGGCCCGATCTGGTAGCACGGGCCAATATCAGGCCCTATCTCCCGGCGGGTGTGTACGTGGCCCTGGTGCACCATCCGGTGCTCGACCGCCGGGGAGAGAGGAGCACTACCGCCGTGACCGGGCTGGACCTTTCCGATATAGCGAGGTCGTGCAGGACCTACGGTGTGGATCGGTTTTTCGTGGTCACCCCGCTCGCCAGCCAGAGGGAGCTCGTGCAGACGATGCGCCGCCACTGGACGGAGGGAGGCGGGGCGGCCGTCAGCCCGGAGAGGAGCGAGGCGATGAGGCTGATAAAGACCGTGTCCTCGGTGGAGAGAGCACTGGAGTGGGTGACTAAAAGAGAGAAGCTGGCACCGACCCTTATCGGCACAAGTGCAAAAGATACTCCCGGCTCGTTTCACTGGCTTGAGGCCAAGAGGCGGGTGCTGAGGGAGGGCAGACCGGTTCTTTTCATCTTCGGCACAGGCTCCGGACTTCACGAGGAGGTCCTGTCTCTCTGCACGATATGCCTCTCGCCCCTGTCCGGAGGTATGGACGGCTTCAACCATCTCTCCGTCAGGACCGCCGCAGGGACTGTCTTGGACCGTTTCTTCGGATGGCGATGAGACTGCGCTGGGTTATTAAGCCGGCCATGACGCCCGGCGATGCTGCTTAAACAGGTTTTTTATGTACTAAGGAGGGTTATGAATGGATGTCTTGAATCTAGTGGAGAAGAGGTTTATCAGGGAGGACGTGCCCGACTTCCGCTCCGGGGACACGGTGCGCGTCCACGTCAAGGTAAAAGAGGGCGCCAGGGAGCGTATCCAGGTGTTCGAGGGTGTCGTGATCGCGCGCAAGCACGGCGGTCTGAGCGAGACCTTCACGGTGCGCAAGATCTCGAGCGGCGTGGGGGTCGAGAGGATATTCCCTTTGCACTGCCCGTCCATAAGCCAGATCGAGGTCAAGCGCCTGGGCAAGGTAAGACGGGCTAAACTCTACTACCTGCGTGACAGGATAGGAAAATCCGCCCGAATCAAGGAGAGAAGGTAAAACCTGGACCAACTATTGACTTTGAGAGGACGCCCGCTTATAATATCCGTCGTTGCGCGGGGGTGGCGGAACGGGTAGACGCGCAAGGCTAAGGACCTTGTGGCTGCAAGGCTGTGGGAGTTCGAGTCTCCCCCTCCGCACCATGATAGCAGAGCCCTCTCCCATATGGGGGAGGGTTTTTCGTGTCTCCTCGAAGCTGTTGCAAAGCAGGCTGTTAAGCGGTACTATTGCCTGTGTTTCATCTTTGACGAAGTGGCGAGTCCCGCTCGAACGGATAGTGCTCATTCTTCCAGAACGGTGCAGAACCCCTGTTTTACGAGGCAAACCCGGGTTTTGTCCCATGCCCTTCGTCGGAGGAAATCCAGAATGAATGATCGCTCCATTGCCACAGATGCTTTTCTTTTGGTACACTCTAATGACGGCTGTACTTTTTGAGGGGTGAATGGCATGACAATGGATTGGGTGAGCTGGTTGAGGGATGGCGTCCTTCCCTCCACCGAACAAGAATATTCGGGCGACAGACCCTTCGGAGCGTCCCAGGCTGAACTCCTGGGATTGCCTGTTGCCGTGGTGGTCCTTCCGGATGATTCCGTCCCAGTTGCGCCTCTCCAGGAGGAGTCGCCCGAGCCGGGCCCCCTTCCGGAAGATATCGTCCAGCCCGATTCTCCTGGCAAAGAGCTTGAGACACCCCTCGCCCCCGAGACCGAATTGGAGATATTTGAAGACGCCGCTGACTATCCCGATACGGCTGCAGATGACGAGCAGCGCCCGGAAGAGGTCACGGTCGCCGAGGAGGAAGTGCCTGCGATCCCCGGATCAGAACCCGAGCGGGAGCTGCCCCCGGAGCAGGCCACCCGGCCCGAGGAGCTACAGCCGGACGAGGCCTGGCCCGACGAGCGACAATACGAGCAGGTAGAAGAGATTCTGTTCGAGAAGGAAAAGCCTGTCTCGGCTTTTACAATTCCAGCCCGGCCCTTGTACCCCGTCCCCGTTTCCTCGAAGGAGCCTGAAAAGAGACTCTTAGCCGCGGACGAGGGCCCCGTCGGCAAAAAGAAATCCTTGGCATTCTTGCTGGTCGCGACAATCGCGATCGTCGCGGGTCTCTTTTTCCTCCCGGGCGAGTCCTACGAAGAACTGCTGGCCCGCGCGGACAGCGCCTTCCAGGAAGAACAGTACGAAGAGGCTCTGTTGAACTACGACAAGGCCTCCGGCAAATCGCCGCTCCAGGTAGAGTCTTTAAGGAGAAAGGCCCTGGCTCTTGAAGCGCTCGACCGAAAAGGCGAGGCTGTCGACGCCTGGTACGGCTGCCTCCAGGCCACCCCAGATAGTGCAGAGATTCATTCCCACCTGGGAGAGCTCTTTTTCAGCCTGGGGTCCCTGGACAAGGCGCATAAAAGCTTCCAGGAGAGCATAGGGCTGGATCCCGGGGAGGCCTCCCCCTACTTCGGCCTCGGCACAGTCTACGAGGCGAAGGGGGAGATCGAAAAGGCCTCCGAGGCCTTTGCAAAGGCCCACCAGATCGAGCCGGACCGAAAGGATTACGAAGAGGCCCGGTCCAGGTTGCAACGGGAGATAGATGCCAGGGAAGAAGAGCTGCGCCTGCAGGACACGATGGCCGAACAACAGCTGGTCATGGGCATCGCGTCGCTGGTGGCGAAGGAGTATGACGACGCCGAGGCCCACTTCACCCGTGCATTGGACCTGGTACCCCGGGAGAAAAGAGCCATGCTCGGCTTGGCCGAGTCCAAGGCCGCCAAGGGAGATCTGCCAGGCGCCAGGATTGCCTACCTCGAGATACTCGACGAATACCCCGACGACGCCGGGGCGATGGAAGGCCTTGCCTCCCTGGAGGCCGGGGAGAAAGAGCCCCTGGCCGCAGACGACCAGGAAAAGGCCTCCTCCGAGGACGACGTCGTGAAAGAATCGCCCCTCGCTGACCCTGCAGAGGAAAAACATGCGGATGCAGCGGATACAACCGAAGAGAGCCCCGTGGAGACCGAGATCACCGACGATGCCCTGGTCGCTGAAAAGGAGGACGACCTCTTGGTGCCGACGACGCCCCCTGGCGAGACAGTCGATGCGATCAAGGCTCAAAAACCGGCGGACCAGCCGAAAATTGCTGTGAAGACCGAGCAGCCGCAGAAGGAAAAAGAACAGGCACCGATCGACAGGCCTGCCAGGCCCGAGAAACCCGTCACGGTCGAAACGCCCGTGACCAAGTTGCCTGCGACACAAGAGAGAAAGAAGCCGTCGCCTCCTCCTCCTCCTCTCGCGCGGGACGTCGGGCCATCCGAGGTTCAGTCGCTCAGGAAAGCCGCTCGTTCAACGTAAGCAGGGAGTACACCAAGGCGGTGGAGAAGGCCACGGATGCGCTGCGAATCAGGGAATCCCCGGAGGCCCTGTCCAATCTAGGTTTTGCCCACATAGGTCTTGGCAACTATCCGGCCGCTTTTACCGCATACTGGAGGCGCCTCCTGCTCTCCTCGAAGACCCATGATCCATCGATGGAGCCCCCGGCCTTCCTATCGGCCCCCTTCGAATCCGCCCGTTGGAAGGATATACCGACCCCAGACGCCAGAAACGTCCCTTTCCCGGTTGAAACGGAGCCCCTCTTCGTCGTAGCGGGCAGCGGAGGCGATGCCATCGCACGCGTCCTAACCGGCAAGGAGTATCTCTTCGAGGCCTTGCGCATCAATCCCGCTGAAAAAGACGCATACCTGAATTTAGTCTTAAGCTATATTCAGATGAACAATCAAAAAACGGAATCGGGAATGATCCCCGCTCTATCCTTCGAGAGGGAAAACGAGACGGCTCTTTACCTGGCCCTTCTGGGCCATGCCCTGTACGCAAGAGGCGAGAAGATCCGCTCTGCCGAGTTTTTGAACGCCGCGTCGGCGAGGGCTTCCGGTGAAACACTTCGCTTTGTGCGATCGCTTGAGTCTTTGAGCTCCTCTGCTGAAAAGAATTGACGCTATATATGCACGGGCGCTCCGTCGGCCTTGGACCGGGCGGGGAGCTCTGGCGAGAATGAGCGGGCCGCGAGCGGGGCTTCTCAACGGGGATGAATTGCTATATACTTCCCTTTGAGCGAAGCCGCTCGATCGAACATTGTTCACATGCCTCGACCTGCGCTTGTAATCGAACCCGGCGGGCGCACCTTGCGCAGGCAGGCATTGCGTAATATAATGCTGGTGCTTTACTTATGTTAAGTATTACAAAGCGAGGTTCAAACGACAGCTCCCTTGTCCTTTTCGAGGGAAATTACCGTCGTGGTGATTGCGCTTATCAAAATTCAAACGGCGGTGCGTCAGATGTCTTTATCACAATGGGCGGTGATTTGTAGATGAATGCAACGAAAGCTGACGAATTGGGAAAGAAGTACATGCAGCAGTACTCTCTTTACCGCGAGTTTGCCACCAGGGCCAGCAACCTCCTGGAGAGCCTGGTGGAGCAGGACGGCATTCAGTTGTACAGCGTATCCGGAGAAGCCAAACCCACCGAGAACTTTCTTCAATCCTTCGATCCTCAGGCGGACGCTGCCCCGACATCCCTGACGGACATCGCGGATCTCTGCTCCGTAAAGGTCCTGGTTCACTTTCCGGAGGACGTGGAGAAGGTTGAGAAGGTCATTCACCAGGAGTTTCTGGTCGACATGTCGCGCTCGATGACCTCCTCCAAGTTGGACGACCCGGACCGCTTTGGCTACCCGGCGGTCTATTACACTCTTTCCCTGAATCAGGCCCGCGCCTCCATGCGCGAGTGGAGCAAGTACAAGGACCTGCCGTTCTCGCTCGAGGTTCGTACGGTCATCCAGGAGGCTTGGGCGGCCAACACCCCGAAGCTCATGCTTCCCACCGATGCCTCCACGAAGAGGCGAATGCAGAGAAAACTGTTCCGCGTCGGGGCGCTGCTGGAAGAGGCGGACGAGGGTTATTACACCCTCTGGGAGTCCGCCAGGGAGTCCGCCATGCCAGTGACCCCGCCCGTGGTGACAGTTGCGCCGACCCCTGCGGCCAAAAGAGTCTTTGACAGATCCGCCCTTCGCCAGTACTTCCAGGAACACGAGGAGATCCCCGATAAATGGGCGGAGATCGCCTCCGAGGTCGGCTTCCCCGCCTTCAAGCCGGATGCCGAGTACCTGGACACGAGTCTCTCCTACCTCTGGGATATCCTCCGGGCCGCGGAGATGGACTCGCCCGACGAGTTCCAGCGTTTCATAGACTCGCTGGAACGGGAGGAGAAGGGCAGGGAGCAAATTGCAACTGTCTACAAGGCCTTCGAGCGGGAGGCGCAATCCTGGAGGGTCGATGGATACTCGGCTCTCTTCCTTCTGGTGCTCAACCTCAAATGGGACGTGCTGCAGAACAAGGATCTCGTGGAGCTCAACGTGAAGCGCGGATCCGACAGGATAAAGGGGATTGCGTAGGATTCCCGCTCTTTTCGTCTCTTGTCTGCGCAGGGGAGGTGCCGAGAGGCCTCCCCTTTCTTTTTCTAAAGACACGGAGGGTGCGGTTGACCCGGATAATCATGCTTGGATGCCAGGGCTCGTGCATTGAAAGGAGAGAGGACAAGAGATGAACCTCTTCTGGTGGGTATCGCTTGGCTACCTGGCGGGATCCTTCCCGACAGGCTACTTGGTCGCTCTGTGCATAAAGAGAGTCGACATAAGGACCATAGGATCGGGAGGAACAGGCGCCACAAACGTGGGAAGGCTCCTCGGCAATAGTTGGGCGAAGGCCGTGGCCGTGATCGACATGCTAAAGGGCGCCCTTCCCATGGTCTGCGCGATGCTTCTGGCCGTCGAAGATCCCTGGATCGTCCCCCTGGCCGGGTTCGCCGGGGTGGTGGGGCACAACTACCCGGTCTGGCTCTCCTTCCGCGGCGGAAAAGGAGTCGCAACGACCTACGGCGTGGTCTTTTTCATGAACCCGTGGATTTCGTTCGTCGTGGCTCTTGCCGGCGGCGCCGTGTGGCTTGCTCTTTTGAAACTGAAAGGCTACGTCTCCCTCGCATCGATGGCATCGCTGTGGTGCCTTCCCATCTTCGCCCTCCTTCTATCCCTTCCTCTTCCGCAGATCATCGTGATGTCGGCTCTCGCAGCTCTTGCCACCCTGCGGCACAAGGACAACATCAAGCGCCTGGCCAGGGGAGAGGAGAGCCGGTTCGGAAGAAATCGCGATTCCTGACTTTATTCGCCTCCTATCGGATTGACTATTACTGACCTATGTTGTAAAATTGCATCGTCGCGCAATGTCCTGCCCTCGTGCATGCCGCTGCGCGGTGACAGAGCGTCGAGTGTAAAGGGGGGATACCGTGGCCAGTTTGACCAAAGTCGTCGAAAACTATATCAACAACCTCTTCGAGGAGATGGACGAATCCGCCGTTTTATTGAGGCGTAAGGAGCTGGCCGAGCTTTTCGGCTGTGTGCCAAGCCATATAAACTACGTCCTCAGAAGCCGCTTCACTCCGGAGCGAGGGTTTATCGTCGAGAGTCAAAGAGGAGGGCATGGGTATATTAGAATAGTCAGGATATGCTACGATATGCCCGGAGACAGGGTGAATCACATAGACGAGATAGTCGGGGATGCAATTACCGAGCAGGGAGCGCGCAAGGTCTTGGCGTCCCTGCACGAGCGCGGCATGATCGAGGCCAGGGAGCGCCTTTTGATCGAGGTAGCCATGCGGCATGCGGACGAGCTCAACAGCTGTGAATTCGATCTATCGCCTTACAGGCGAAGCGTGATAGCGGCGGATCTGCTGAAGCGGATGCTTCGCAGCCTGGCCTTGGCCTGATATGCGCCCTGTCCCGCAGGGGATACTGCAAAGGATGGTTTGCGATGTGGCATTTTTTCACAGAACGAGGTAGAAAAGCGATTCAACTGGCCCACAGGGAGGCCTTGCGCCTGGGGCACGATGTGGTCGGAACCGAGCATCTACTGCTTGCGATCATCTCGGAGGGCGGAGGCGTGGCAGTTCGGGCGCTGGAGTCGTTGGGCATCCACATGCCCGACCTTCGAGCCCATATAGAGAGCGTAGTCGGGAGAACTCATCCTATCCTGAAGCCCGTCGACCTGCAGCTCAGTCCCAGGGCAAAAAGGGTATTCGACCTCTCAGTCAGGGAGGCCCGCAACATGGGGGTCAACTACGTGGGGACGGAGCATATACTGCTTGGCATCCTCGCGGAGGGGGAGAGCGCGGCGGCACGGGCCCTTCTCGGGTTTGGCATAGACCACTCCCTCATGGTCAGGGAGACGATGAAATACCTGGAGAGAGAGAGCGGCACGGCGAAGGGTGCCGAGGCGATCGCCGGCGGCCGGCAGAGGGGGCGCTCCAAGAGCCCCACGTTGGACCAGATAGCTCTGAACTTGAGCGAGAGCTGCAACAACGGCGAGCTCGACCCGGTGATCGGAAGAAGCAAGGAGATCCGCAGGATAGTGCAGATTCTCTCCAGGAGGACGAAGAACAATCCCATTCTGATCGGCGAGCCGGGCGTCGGAAAGACGGCCATAGTCGAAGGCCTCGCCCAGAGGATTGCCGAGGGGGACATCCCCGAGATCCTCAAGGGCAAAAAGGTGATGCAGCTGAGCGTGAGCAACCTCATCGCCAGAACGAAATACCGCGGGGAGTTCGAGGACAGGATGAGAAAGCTCGTCAAGGAACTCAGCGAGGGACAGGACGCGATACTCTTCATCGACGAGATACATACGATCGTCGGCGCAGGTGGTGCCGAGGGTGCGGTGGACGCGGCCAACATACTGAAACCCAGCCTCTCCAGGGGCGAGTTCCAAGTGATAGGCGCCACCACCCTCGAGGAGTACAGGAAGTACATAGAGAAGGACGCCGCCCTGGAGCGCCGTTTCCAGCCGGTCCTCGTCCAGGAGCCGTCCGTCGACGATGCGATAAAGATCCTCGAGGGCCTCAGGGGCTGTTACGAGACTCATCACAAGGCCCGCATCATGGACGATGCCCTTGAGGCGGCCGCACGCCTCTCAGCTCGCTACATAATGGACAGGCGGCTGCCGGACAAGGGAATAGACCTCATCGACGAGGCGGCAGCCAGGGCCAGGATAAAGGCCATGGAGCCCCCGGACGAGCTTAAAGAGCTTGAGCAGCGCCTCGAGGAGATCAGGCGTGCCAAGGAGGCCGCCGTGGACTCCCAGGAGTTCGAGAAGGCGGCAGAGCTCAGGGACGAGGAGCGCTCCTTCTTCGAGCTGCTGGAGGAAAGGCGAGGGGAGTGGCGATCCGGGAGAGAGGACGCCGAGCCGGTCATCACAAAGGATGATATCGCCGAGGTCGTGGCGGAGTGGACGGGGATTCCCGCGTTTCAGATCGGCGGCGAGGAGTCTGCCCGCCTCCTCGAGATGGAGCGCGAGATAGAGAGGAAGCTGGTAGGCCAGAGCGAGGCGGTCTCCTCTGTGGCAAAGGCCATTCGCAGGGCCAGGAGCGGCCTGAAGGATCCAAGGCGTCCAATAGGCAGCTTCCTGCTCCTCGGCCCGACCGGGGTCGGAAAGACAGAGCTCGCGCGAAGGCTTGCGGCCTTCCTCTTCGGGACGGAGGACTCCATGGTGCGCCTGGACATGAGCGAGTACATGGAGAAGCACGAGGTTTCCAAGCTAATAGGCGCTCCTCCCGGCTACATAGGCTACGAGGAGGGGGGCAAACTGACAGAGGCCGTCCGCAGGAGGCCCTACTCGGTCGTGCTCTTCGACGAGATAGAGAAGGCCCATCCAGACATCTACAACATCCTGCTCCAGCTGCTCGACGACGGCAGGCTGACGGACGGGCACGGCCGCACGGTGGACTTCCGCAACACGGTCGTCCTGATGACCAGCAATGTCGGCGCCAAAAGCGTGGCCAAGGGCACCCCCCTGGGATTCTCCGGAGCGGGCGATGACGACCCCTTCGACTGGGACAGGCTGAAAGGGAGCATCCTGGACGAGATGAACCGGACATTCCGCCCCGAGTTCCTCAACAGGATAGACGAGAGCATAGTCTTCCGTCCTCTCGGCCGCGAGAGCATCAGGGCCATTGTCGACATAATGTTCAAGGACGTCTGCGACAGGCTTGTCGGGCAGGGCGTCATTCTGACGGTTGATGAAGACGTCAAGGAGAGGGTGAGGGTGAAGGGCTACCAGCCCAAGTACGGTGCCCGCCCACTTAGAAGGATGATACAGACGCTTGTAGAGGACCCGCTGGCGGACTTCATACTCGCCCGCGGGGCTCTCAGGGAGATGACGGTGGAGGCGTCGCTCGAGGGAGACAAGGTCTCTTTCACCGTGGTCTCGGGCATTCGCGAGGAGAAGTCGGAGGAGTGCGAGCGAGCGCTGGCGCGCAGTTAGGCGCCGGCCTCGCTCTCTCGTCAATGGAAAGGCTGGGGTGTGATCATGTCTGGGTGGAAAAATGAAAAGCGCCATATCATGCTGTCGGTGGTACTGATCTTTTTCGTCGTCTCGTTCATCAACACGGCCTTTGCATCGGATAATATGACCGTCCTGGTCGTGGACGACGAGACTGTGACCGTCGATGAAATCCTGTACCTTCTGGGGCTCGGCTCCGGAGGCGGAGGCAGCGCGGCGGCCCTGTTGGCCGGGCAGATGACTCCCGAGGAGACGAGCGCCTTCATAGAGCAGGTGGCCAGGGCCGTCCTGTTCTCCAAGGGCGCGATAATCCGCGGCCTTCACCTGGATCCGGAAGTGGCCGCGAAGATCAAGTGGAGCAGGATAAACACCCTCGCCGAGGCATACGTAGGCAGCATGGCCCCCTCTCTCTCCTTCACCGAAGGCCAGCTGAGGGCCTATTACGACGAACACCGCGAAAGATACGTAGAGAAGGAGATGGTCAGGGCGAGGCACATATTGACCCGGACTGAAGAGCAGGCCAGGACGGTGCTGCTCCGGCTCTTCGCGGGCGAGGACTTCTCGGTCGTCGCGGCAGGGGCAAGCACGGACGAATCCACTGCCAAAAGGGGTGGAGAGCTTGGTTGGCTGGGCATGGGCGAACTGCCGGAGCCGCTTGGTTCCGCCGTTTTCTCGGCCTCGCTGCAAAAACCCTCGGGGCCTGTGGAGACCGGCTACGGGTACCACATATTCGAGGCTCTCGAGCGCAAACGCGCCCGACCCTTCACCTTCGACGAGATCCGCGACAGGGTCATGGCGGATATGGCGGAGGAAAAACTACTCTCGGAGGCTGCGTCCCTCGGTCGACGTTTCCCCGTGAGCTCGGATCCGGCGGTTCTGTCGCAGATCATCGAAAGGTAGACGAAAATCGCCGGGGGGGGGTTGATCGAACAGGGGCCCGGACCTGAACCATTTTTCATTCACATTTTTTTATTGGACATAAGAATATAAACCATTATAATTACCCCTAGCGTCTTTATCCGGTTGTACAGAAGACGCAATCCCGTTTTGCGAAAGGATGGATTGCCAATGGAACAGACAACACCAAGGACCCCCACTTTCAACCAGGCTCTCCTGGTGCTATTGGTCGTTGCGGCCATCATCAGCTACGGAGTGCTTGACATTCAATTCGAGTCAGGCGCCGTCTTCGGACTCGCCCTTTCGGCCCACATCCCGCTCTTTCTTGCGGCGGTCTTCACGGCCGTCATGGGTGCCGTCTACGTTGGAAAACCATGGAGAGATGTCGAAGAGGGAATGATCAACGGCATAACAGTTGCTCTCCAGGCCGTCCTCATCCTTCTTGCGGTCGGAGGCCTCATCGGTGCGTGGATCTTGAGCGGAGTGGTGCCGACCATGATCTACTACGGCCTCAACCTCCTCTCCCCCGAGTACTTCCTGCTCGCCTCCCTGCTGATC
>JAAYLU010000094.1 GCA_012521675.1 Synergistaceae bacterium
CGGTTCACCTTGCTCTGCTCGGGGATGGAGTTGTGCATGATCTCAAGGAAGAAGTTGTCCTCGCCCATTATGTCCCTGTATAGGAAAGCCCGCTCAAGCGCCTCCTTCTCCCGTCCCTCCAGCAGGAGGGCGGGGATCTCGCCGGCCAGGCAGGCGGACGAGGCTATGAGCCCCTTCTTGTACCTCTCCAGCAGTCCGTGGTCGATCCTGGGCTTGCTGTAGAAGCCGTCGGTATAGGCTATCGAACATAGTTTGACGAGGTTGTGATAACCTTCCTCGTTCTCGGCGAGCAAGAGCAGATGGTGGGTCCTCCCCCGCCTGTCCCTTGACATGTGACCGTCAGCCGCCACGTAGACCTCGCATCCGATTATCGGCTTTACGCCGGCCGCGAGGCAGCTCTCGTAAAAATCGACCACCCCGTACATGGCGCCGTGATCCGTCATGGCGACGGCGGGCATTCCGAACTCCGCCGTTTTGGAGGCGAGGTCCCGACAGCGTATCGCGCCGTCGAGCAGGCTGTACTCGGTGTGAACGTGCAGGTGAACAAACTCTCTTGCCATCTGTCAGTTACTCTCCATTTCCGTCAAATCCCCGTCCTGTTCGGAGGGAGATTCTTCTCTTTTGACCATCACGACCTCCCCGTCCGTCCACCTGAGGACCTCGTCGACAAGGTCCTCGAATGGGAGCCTCTCCTGGCCGGCGGGTACCGACCTCGGACGCTCCACTGCGGGGGGCCGGGGCTTCCTCTCCGCGGGCGGAGGCTCGGTTGTCGCCTCGTCGGCATTCGGCGTCTCGGCCTCGGGGTCTTCCTCTCCGTACCTGCAGCTCTCGTCCCTCCACTTGACCAGGAGCTCCTTGTCTTTTCCAAGGACGCCCCGGGCCGCGGAGAGGAGCTGGTGTCCGTTTCTCTCCGAGGAGAGGGTGGCGAAGCCGTAGGCGGCATCGTCCGGCAGGGTGATCTCCGCGACGTTGCCCTTCAGTTCGATCTCTGCCTCCACCAGCAGACAGCCGAGATGCAGGTGATCGGAGAAAAGATGCCTCTCGAACTCCCTCCACGCCTCCTCGGACAGAGGTCCGTCCCTCGGGGGCGCAGGTTCTTTCTGGAGAGCGGGAGGGCTTTCGGCGGCCGCCGTCCTTACAGGCGCGGCAGGCTTGGGAACGGGCTCGGCCTTCTCGGCAGGCGGCGTCGGTTTGGCTGGAACATCATCCCGCACCGACCTCGGTCTCTCCTCCAGCCGCACCTCTGCGGGCGGAAGCGTAGCCAAGGCGCGGCACTCCAGGACCTTCGCGGCCAGCAGGCCGGACAGGACGTCCGTCCTCATGCCCGTGCGCACCTGCGGGATCAGCTTCGAGCAGTAGAGCATCATTTCGGAAAGCTGCTCGAGGGTCCACTCGTCGACCTCCCTGGAGAGGAAGTCCGCCTCGCTCACGGAGAGGAAGAGGGGTTCTATCACCAGTTCTCCCCATCTCTTAACCGCCCATAGGTTTCTGAACAGCAGGAAGACGCCCTCCACGATCCTCTGAGGGGAGGCTCCCTTCTGGAACATCGACACCAAGCAGGCGAAGGGCTCGACCTCCTCCTCCTTGATCGAGGCGACCCATCTCTCGAGGTCCGAGAGGGTGCCGCCGCCGAGCAGGCTGTCGACGGCCTCCTTGGAGACCTCCCCGTTGCCGAGAGTCATTGCCTGCTCCATCAGGGAGAGGGCGTCGCGGAGGGCGCCGTCGGAGTTTCTGGCGAGTTCGCGGATCGCCTCCGGGTCGAAGGGGGCCTTCTCCTCGACGGCGACTTGCTCCAGGCGGGCGCACATGGACCTCATGTCGATTCTCTGGAAGGGTATGTGCTGACAGCGTGATCGTATCGTCGCCGGTATCTTGTGAGGCTCCGTCGTGGCCAGTATGAACGCGACTAAGGGAGGAGGCTCCTCCAGCGTCTTCAGCAGGGCGTTGAAGGCCGAGATGGATAGCATGTGGACCTCGTCGATTATGTAGACCTTCCACTTGGCCGAGAAGGGTGACAGGGAGACGTGGGTCTTGAGCTCGCGTATCTCCTCCACCCCGTTGTTCGAGGCACCGTCGATCTCGATCACGTCGAGGCTCTCGCCCGCGCTTATGGAGACGCACTGTTCGCAGCTGCCGCACGGCTCGTAGCCGTCCTTTAGGTCGAGGCAGTTGAGTGCCTTGGCCAATAGCCGGGCGGCCGAGGTCTTGCCGCAACCCCTCGGCCCGGAAAAAAGCCACGCGTGTCCAATTTTTCCCCGTTGCAGCGTCTTCTTAAGGACATCGACGACCGTCTCCTGGCCTGCGATCTCCTCGAAGGTCTGCGGTCTGTAACGGCGATATAGAGATACGGACATGGATATTCCCCTTTTGTCTTGTGAAAATCAAAAAAGCAAAGACGGGCGGGGAGCGAGAGCGTCCCCTTCCCGTCCTTATTGTACCATTCGAAATCAGCGGTTGTAGCCGGAGCTCGGGTGTCTGTCCCTTGCCGCCAGGAGGGCCTCTACAAGGGACTCGCGAAGGTTGGACAGCGGGGTTGTTCCTTCCGGAAGGGGCTCGCGCGCCGCCAGGACAGGCCCGATGCGGAGCGCCTTCGCCCCTCCTATCTCAAGGACTTGGATGTCGTAGGGGGGTGTCTCCATCTGGAGGGAGCTCTCGATCGACTCGAAGAGTTTCTCGAGGACGATTCGTCCCTCCTCCCCGGCCGATGAGCGGCATACCTCCATCCCGTCGACGGTCAGGACCAGGTCTCCTCCCTCCGGGCGGATAGCCGGGCGCAAAAGGCGCAGGGCTTTTTTTCTCTCAAGGGGTACTCTCATCTCCTCGGCCATGTCGACGATGTAGTGCAATCGCTCGGAAAGCTCCGGGTGGGTGGCGTAGACGCCGAGGTCCACAATGGGGCGCTTTATCTGGTCGTATATCATAGCCTCCAGGGTCGTGACCATGGCGGCGGGCGGAAAGCCGGCGGAGACGAGCATCTTGAATCCCTCTTTGTCCGCCTCCCTCTCCAGGTCCATGCTGTAGGCGTTCGTCACAGCCACCTGAAGCAGATTCGTAAGGATCATGGGGCCGACGGCGCCTCTAGAGGCGATCATCAACGCAAGGGCCGCCACCGAGACCCGGGAGGAGCGGGCGGCCTGTTTCATCACGTGGTTTCTGTCCGCGTGCACAAGCTCGTGCGCCATTATCGCCGCGATCTCGGCGTCCGTACGCAGAAAATCCAGCATGCCGGTTGAAAAATAGATTATCCCGCCCGGCAGGCAGAAGGCGTTTACCATTTTGTCGCGAATCATTCGGACTTCGTATGGAAGGGGCCTTGTTGTGAAGGGTACCAGCTTGGCCAGAGTCAACTCGAGCCGGGCCATCTGAACCGGGTCGGCGGTCGTCTCCCATCTTTTTTCCAACTCGGCGGAGACTTTTTTTCCAAGGGCAATCTCTTTCTCCATGCTGTCGGCGAAGGATATAGAGACCGACATAAGGAGAAGCAGGGCTGTTTGAAGCAAAAACTGCAGAGGGCGGAAGCGTCTCATCTTGTGTGCTCCTTTGAATGAGGGCACTCTTTGATTGATCGGCAGGAGATCATACTCCTCCGGATTTGGAGTAGCCTTTAAGCGCCTCTTTTCCGCGGCTCAACCCGGCCATCTGGCTTCTGAGGGACTCCAGGTGCTTCTCCATTAGCTCCTGCACCCGGATCTCCTGCTCCAGGACTTTTCCGGCTACATCGTGTATGACGGAGAGGGAGGCTTTGAGGTCCTCCGCACCGTCGCCCAGCAGCTCCCCGAGCCTTCCCCAGAAGATGGGGCCGTCTCTCCCCTCCTGGAGGCCCATAGAGGTGGACAGGGAGCTCCACTGTTCGTGTATCTTCTCCTGGCGGGAGATGACGTCCTGCTTTTCCTGGAGGACGGTGAGCAGGCACTTCATGTCCTCGGCGAGCACGCACTCCTCCTCTTTCTCGACGAGGAGGGCGAGCTCGTTGAAGAGGGCCAGCTCCGAGGATACGAGGCTGGACAGGACCTCCCGGATATCAGCCTGCGACATTAAGACCTCCGGCCGGGACGGTGCCTCGCTCCATCGTGTCCAGGACGGGGGTAGCGCCCTGGATGACCGCGGGCTTCTCAACCCCCGCCTCCTCGGCGAGCTTGATGATGGCCTCCTCCCAAGTTGTGCGGAGTTCTTCGAGCATTCCTCTCACTACCGCGACCTTTTCCCCGTCCTTGTCGACATTGGCCTCGACCAGCATGAGGTACATGAAGTCGTAGAGCCTCATCAGGTTCGTCGTGACCTCGTCCCCCTCCTGGACCCTGAGAGTGACCATGAGCTCTCGTATGACGTTCTGAGCCCTCTGCAGGTTGTTGTTGGCCTCGTCGATCAGCCCTGCCTGCATAGCGCTCTCCGCACCCATGCAGCTCTTGATCCCTATGTCGTATGTTATGAGAAGAAGCTGCTCCCTGGAGGCCGTGTTAATTTTATTAGACAGGTACACAGCCTGTGCGTACTGTGTGTTCTTCGCGTCCATCGTATATTCTCACTCCTTCCCCGTCCTTTGTGTCGGAGGTCCGCCGAGGAAACCTTACTTGAGAAGGACACTTGCAATTTATTTCCATAATCGGCGAGGGTGGGATGCGGAGACCGGTGTCCGGCCTCCGCATAACAGGCATCACAAGAGGGGAAGCACGTCTGCGGCGGCGGTAATCGGAGACTTTTTCACGATCTGACCGGAGACTATTTCAACAAGGGCCGGAAGTTTCTCCAAGCCCAGTTTATCCGCCATCCGTTTGTTTCTGTAGCCATCGATGAGAGCGACCTTCTTTCCTTTTTCCTTGGTGAGGGTGTCGACCTCGTCGGAGAGCCTGACCTGCTCTTGGTCGATGCTGGAGTAAAAGAGCGCCACGACTCTTTCGGGCTCGAAGAGGACGGAGCGCAGGTGAAGCTGCTCATTGATGTAAGCCGACGCGCTCATCGCGGCTATCGCTCCGTCTGAGGCCGCCGTGACCACCTGGCGAAGGCCCTTGTCGCGCACGTCGCCCGCAGCGAATATGCCCTCGACCGATGTCTCCATGTTGTCGTCGGTCAAAATCCAGCCGCCTCTTGCCGCGTCCACCAGCCCCTTCACACACTCGTCGTGAGGGAGCTGCCCGACGAACATGAATACGCCGGCAACGGGGAGGTCCGACACCTCGCCGGTCTTGACGTTCTTTATGACGAGGTTCTCGACCATCCCGTCGCCCTCGATCTTCTCGACGACGGTGTTCCAGACCGGCTCTATCTTCGGATTGGAGAGGGCGTGCTCGATGGCCGCGCGATCCGCCCGGAACTCGTCCCTGCGGTGGATGATGAAGACCTTGGAGGCGAAGTTTGTGAGGTATACGGCCTCCTCGACCGCCGTGTTGCCGCCGCCGACTACCGCGATCTCCTCGTCCTCGAAGAAGGCGCCGTCGCACACGGCGCAGTAGCTGACTCCCTGGCCTATGTGCTCCGCTTCGCCCTCGCAGCCGAGCCTGCGGAAGTACGCGCCCGTGGCGATGATCACGGCCTCGGCCTCGATCTCGCCCTTGTTTGTCGTCACGATCTTCGACTCGCCGCGGAGCTCGACCTTCGATACGTCGACCTCTCTGAACTCGGTTTTGAACTTCTCCGCGTGCTTTCTGAACATCTCGGAGAGCTCCGGCCCGGAGGCGTGTTCGACGCCCGGCCAGTTCTCTATCTCCTCGGTCGTGTTTATCTGACCGCCTGCGACTCCCTTTTCGAGCAGCAACACATCAAGACCGGCCCTCCTGCCGTAGATAGCGGCGGTTAAACCGGCCGGCCCTGCACCGATGACGACAAGTTCCCTTTTTTCCATAACGGAATCATCCCTCCAAAAAACACATTATCTTACTTGGAAATTATACACGACGCATTACGAGAACGCGAGAGATGCCGGAATAATCACGATGGGTTCCGCCGGGAAGGAACGACGGGGAGGCGCTTTGCAGGATCGCCTCCGCCTGGTACTCGTCGCCTACCTCGAAGAGCAGCCATCCGCCGGGTTTTAAAAGCACCTCGGCGGCCGCGGAGAGCCTTCTGTACCACCGCATTCCGTCGACCCCGCCATCCAGGGCGGAGACGGGCTCGTAACGGACCTCCTCCACCAGGTGCGGAAGTTGGTCGGTTTTGATATAGGGAGGATTGCTTACAAGCATGTCAAGGGATCCGGCATGCAACGGCAGGTCTTCAGGAGTGCGGGAGTGCAGCACCAGGCACCTGTCGAGCACCCCGTGGCGCCTTAGGTTCCTCCAGCAGGCAGAGATCGCCAGCGGGTTGCAGTCGGCGGCCAGCCCCTCCAGGGCTCGGGATTCGCAGAGAAGCGACAGGGCAATGCAGCCCGTCCCGGTTCCCCAGTCGAGGAAGAGGCCCCCTTGCGGCGGCGTCAGGTCCAAGGCGATCTCGACCAGCAGTTCCGTCTCCGGCCTCGGGATCAGAACGCCCGGCGGGGTCTCCAGGGTTCTGCCAAAGAAGTCCCAGGAGCCGATGATGTGCTGCAACGGCTCCCTTGAAACGCGGCGTGCGACTATTCTTTGAATCTCGTTTATCTCGTTATCGTCGGTCTTCTCTTCTGGATGGGCCAGTAGGTGTCCGCCGGTACTGTTCAGGACATGCCGGAGTATCATGTCGGCCTCGAAGCCGGGAGACGGTACGCCCGCCTCGCTCAGGGCGCGGAGGATCCGCCTTCTGGCCTCGAAGACCGTCATGCGGTCACACCTCTGCCGTGTGCAGTTTTTGCGACTGGTCGGCCATTGTCATGGCCTCTATGAGCTCGTAAAGATCGCCGTCAAGGTACTGGTCGAGCTTGTAGAGGGTGAGGCCTATTCTGTGGTCCGTGATGCGGTTTTGAGTGTAGTTGTACGTCCTGATCCTCTCCGAGCGGTCACCGGTGCCTATCTGGCCGCGTCTCTCGGAGGCGAGGTCGTCGCTCTGCTTTTGAAGCTCCATGTCGTATAGCTTGGCCCTCAGGTAGGCCATCGCCTTTATCCTGTTCTTTATCTGGGAGCGCTCGTCCTGGCAGGTCACCACCACGCCCGTGGGCAGATGGGTTATGCGCACGGCGGAGTCGGTCATGTTGACATGCTGCCCGCCCGCGCCGCTGGCTCGGTACGTGTCGATCTTCAGGTCCTCGTTCTTTATCTCGACGTCGACCTCCTCGACCTCGGGCAGGACCGCCACGGTGGCGGTCGAGGTGTGAATTCTGCCTCCGGCCTCGGTCACCGGCACCCTCTGCACCCGGTGAACTCCGCTCTCGAACTTCAGCTTGCTGTACGCTCCGTCGCCGTCGATGCGGAAGACGATCTCCTTGTAGCCGCCGATGCCGGTCTCGTTGTAGTCGACGCTTTCGGTGCGCCACCCCTCCCGCTCGGCGAAACGTGTATACATGCGGAAGAGCACGGCAGCGAACAGAGCCGCCTCCTCTCCTCCCGCTCCGGCCCTGATCTCCACCATGACGCTCTTTTCATCGTTCGGGTCCTCCGGGAGGAGCAGTATCTTCATCTCCTCCTCCACCTGCTGAAGTCGCTCCTCCTTGGCGGAGAGCTCCTCCCTCGCGAGGGTCTCTAGCTCCGGGTCGCCGCATTGAAGCAGGGACCTGGCCTCCTCGATGTCCCCGGAGACCTTTTTCAACTCGCGGAACTTGGTCACTACTGGGGTGAGCTTGGCGTGCTTCTTCGCCAGCGCCTGGAGCTCCTTCAGGTCTGAGTGAAAGGCCGGGTCGGCCATCTTCGACTCGGTCTCCTCGAAATCCCTCTCCAGTTCTTGCAGTTTCTCCCGCAGGCTCACTCCGGATCACCACCGGCTGACGCAGGGGAGAGTTTTCTGCCCAGCGCCGTCTCCAATGACAGCAAAGCGACCTCTATCTGTTTCTCATCCGGCTCCCTGGTGGTCAAGAACTGAAAGGAGAGGGCCGGAGCCATCAGGAGCCTGCCGATCGCTCCCGCCTTGGAGGCTCCCTTGATGATCTCGTAGGAGACGCCCATGACAAGGGGAAGCAGCACGATCCTCATGCCGATCCTCCACATGATCGAACCGCTGCCCGCGATAGAGAAGACCACTATGCTGACAGCAACGACTATCAGGAGGAACGACGTGCCGCACCTGGGGTGAATGCGCGAGAATTTTCCGATGCTCTCCGGGGTCATCTCGGCGCCGGACTCGAAGGCGTTTATGGTCTTGTGCTCCGCTCCGTGGTAGCGAAAAACCTGGCGGATCTCGCTCCAGAGCCCTATCCCTCCGACATACGCCAGGAAGACAAGTCCTCGGACGCAGCCCTCCAGTACATTCTTGCCCGTGCTGGTCAGCCCCCACGATTCTACGGCGAGGTCCGACAGCCACAGGGGCAGAGCGATGAACAGACCCGCGACCGCGGCGATGGCTATAACAGTGGACAGAAAAAGCTCCTTGGCCGTGATCTGCTCCTCCTCGCCCACCGCGATCTGGGCCGACTTGTTCAGCGCCCTGAACCCGATTGTCATCATCTCGACCATGGTGACCACCCCGCGCACGATCGGCAGCTTCCACGGCATTTTTTTCGTCCTGGAGAAGATCGCCCAAGTCTCGCTCTGGATCTCCCCGTCCGGCTTGCGCACGGAGAGGCCCCAGCGGTCAGGCCCCTTCATCAGAACGCCCTCGATCACGGCCTGTCCGCCCACGGGCATCCTGTCCCGCTCGGCGCATTCGGCAAGGAACAAGGGCAAGGACATAAGAAACTTTCTCATGTTCACCTCACACTATCTTTTCTTCAAGGAGCTCTTCCAGAGTGGCGAAGGGATTGCCGCACGAGTGTTTCTCCTCGCATCTACCGGTGACCAGGCAGGTCGGGCCCGCCTTTTCAAACAGAGCGGGCGCTACGGGCCGAACCGCGACCAGCATCCTGCGGGCCAACTCTCTGATCTCCCATTGCGCCCTGCGGCAGAGCCTGAGAGTGAAGAAGTGATGCAGCTCGCGGGCGTTCATCGTCATTACCAACCTTGTGTTCCAGCCGTGGGGAAGGATGTAGCGCGCGTCCTCCTTCGGCACTCCCTGCTCCATCAATTCCGCGTAGAAACTGTGAACGGCCTTCGCCATCTCTTCGAACCTGCGTCTCAACGCGGGCTTGTCGGCGATGGAAGGAGGAACGACCAGGTCGAGCCTGTCCATGGGGACGTATCTCTGGCTCTGCTGGCTGAACGAGGCGATCCTGTGACGGACAAGCTGATGGGACGTCACCCTGCTGAGTCCGTCGATGGCGAATGTAAATGATGCATGTTCAAAGGGCGAAAAGTGTCCGCTGTCGCGAATGTGCCGCAGGAGAGACCTCATCTTCTCCGTCGTCTCGTCCTCGACGAGGTCCGATGCCGATACATCGCTATAGCACAGCCTGGCTGCGGCGGCGACTACAGCATCAGGCCGGGGCGTATGGGATAGAAGCATCACGCCACAGCTCATTGGTCCACACCCTTTCTAAACAAGGGAGAGGCACACCCTCCCTCTCGATTGCTCTACTCCACGTTGGTTCTCTGTCCGTAGTCGATCCCCTCGTACTTCTTCTGGAACTTCTCGAGCCTGCCGGCCTCTGTCAAAACCCTGGACCCTCTCCTTCCGGTGAAGAAGGGGTGGCACGAGGAACAGACTCCCACGCGAATCTCTTTTTTCGTGGAACGGGTCTCGAACGTGTTACCGCACGCGCAACTGGCGACGCACTTCTCGTACTGCGGGTGAAGATCCTTTTTCATCTATGGGCACCTCCAAAAAAATGTAAAACCGGAGTTAATGACCTCCAAACGAGAGAGAACTCTATCACAGGAAGGCCCGGTATGCAAGGGTTTTTTTGAAGAACTTGCAACAACTAGATATGCATAACTCCAAGTCCGCAGCGTTCGTGGTGGGCCACGGCGTGATAGGCCGTATCCCCCATGACCGCCACGGATATCCATCGACTGTTGCGAACAATGGCTATCTTTGCGCCTACGCTGGCCTCAAGCATCCCGACGGACAGGAAACCCTCCAACGCCTCGAGGGCCGCGTGCATCAGCGCGTGCATCTCGTTTCTCTTCTTCTCGACCACTCCCGCATTGAGGGATGCGCCCACCAGGGCTCCCGTTATTTTCTGGGGCAAGACGCCCGCAAGGCCTCCGACCTCCGTGGCCACCGATTTCCATCCGAGGGATGCCAGTTCCTTTTTAAAAGTGATCTCGGCCTCGTTGGTCGTTGTGGAGGCCAGCAGAAGCGCCGCCCTGCCCGCTTGATTTTCGTCGTCGATGCGTATTGTGAAGTTCAATTCCACTCCGCGCTTTTCTCTTCCGGCCTGGGGTTCGTTCGTGTCCAGGACAAGGGGACTGCCTTCGTCAACCGTGCTAACGCTCTCCATCTCTTCCAATTCCTCCTCGTCTTCCCCCAGGGGGCTTTTAAAGATCTTCTTCCAGATCACGCCATGCAGCTCCTCTCTGGTGATTTCTATGCATTATTATAGATGATAGTTGCTGAAAGAGCGCTTTTTGAGGCCGAGGGGAAAAAATATTCAACGGCTTTCTTGATACCTTTGAAAAATAGCTCTATACTATAACCAGTCAAGGCAAGGAATATTTTACGAGAGGAGGGAAAAACCGGGCTTCGATCAGCAACACCCAAAAATCGTTTTCTTAAGGAGGAAATCGCATATGAACAGGAAAGTAATAACCGGTCTTGCTCTTCTCACTCTCTTCGTCTTCGCAGGGGCTGCGTCGGCTACAACCTTCATATCGATAGCGACCGGCGGAACGGGCGGCACGTACTATCCGCTCGGCGGCGGTATCGCGGAGATCATCTCCAGGAACGTCCCAGAGCTCCAGGTGACCTCGGAGACGGGCAACGCCTCCGCGGCTAACATCAACCTGATAGGCACACACCAGATCGAGATGGCAATGGTTCAGAACGACCTCGCCTACTGGGCCGCCAGGGGGATGAGCCCATTCAAGGAGAAGTACGACAACCAACGAGTGGTCGCCTCTCTCTATCCCGAGCACGTCCACTGCATCACCCTCAAGGGAACCGGAGTCGAGGACATCCTGGACATAAAGGGCAAGAGGGTCTCAGTCGGTGCGCCGGGATCAGGAGTGCTTGGCGATGTCAGCGCCATTCTCAACGTGGCCGAAATGAAGTTCGGCGACATGGAGACCGACTTCCTCGACTTCAACGCGACAACCCAGCGCTTCAAGGATGGCCAGCTCGACGTCGGCTTCGTCGTTGCGGGATATCCCACCTCCTCCATCATGGATCTGGCCACCACTCACGAGGTCGACCTCGTCAGCTTCAACGACAGGTTCATGAATGATCTCGTCGCCAAGTACCCATTCTTCATCAAGGACGTAGTCCCGGCCGGGACGTACCAGGGCGTCGACAAAGACGTGCCGACCCCGGCGGTGATGGCGATGTTGATCTGCGATGCGGATCTCTCCGATGACGTGGTCTACAAGTTTACCAAGGCCCTCTGGGAGAACATCGCAGACCTGCACAAGGTCCACGCCAAGGCCAAGGAGATCACTCTTGAGACAGCCCTCGACGGAGTCTCCGTGCCGGTACACGCAGGCGCGGCGAAGTACTACCAAGAGGTCGGCATGAGCATCCCTGAAATCAATTAGCCTGAATCCGTTTCAAATCCGGATTGAATTCGAGGGGCGGCTCAAGCCGCCCCTCTCTCTATACTCTCAAAAACATATCCAGCGCCCGGAGCCATTCGCCGGGTTTCATGCAGCCGGAGGAGCCGTTCAGCCAGTCGGACCTGCCTCCGCCCTTGGCCGAAAGAGAGGGAGAGGATCTGATAAAGGAAGTGAAATCCCTCCCGACCTCGCTCCCCCTGTACAATAGGAAAACTCCCCTTCCACCGTCGAAGTCGGGCAGCAGCAGAAGGACTATCGAATCCGGATGATCGTTCGACCACCTCCTTGCCGATGCCGACACCAGGTCTTTCGGCACCCCCGGGATGACTGAAACAAAGACGCGGGTTTCATCCGCCGAGCGGATCTCCCAAGGAATCTCGATCATATGCGAGGCCCTTTCAAGGGCCTTTGTCAAAACGCCATTCTCGCTTCTCAAGCCGTTGAACACCGTCTCCAGCCGGCTCGGAGGGCAGCTGGCCTCCCGCGCCAGCCTCCTGGCGATTCGGCTCAGCTCGTCCCGCTCCTCCCCCGCGGAGGTCTTGTACCTTATCTCCCATCCGGGCGCCGGGCCCTTGAAGGCGGTGACGAGTATGTCTCCGACTTCGCCCGTCGAGGAGACGTGAGTGCCGGAGCA
>JAAYLU010000095.1 GCA_012521675.1 Synergistaceae bacterium
CGGCCTTCCGAGCGACACTCCGTCGGCCCTGCCCTCGATGATCGCCCTCTCCGCCACGGCCGGGTCGCCCAGCTTTCCGGCGGATATAACCGGGACCTTGACCACTTCCTTGAGCTTCTCCGTCAGGTGCAGGTAGCACCCCTCGTGCATGTACATGGGCGGATGGGCCCAGTACCAGGAGTCGTAAACTCCGCCGTCGGCGTTGAATGCGTCGTATCCGGCATCCTCCAGCACCCGCGCGATCTCAATCCCCTCGGGGACGTCCCTGCCGATGTCGACGGCCTCTTCGCCCGGAAGGATCCCCTGGTGAAAGGCCTTCATGTAGCTCTTCAGACCGAACCGCACCATGACTGGAAAGTCCGCCCCGGCCACCTCCTTGGTGCGTTTGAGGAGGTCGACCGGCGCCCTCATGCGATTCTCGAAGCTGCCGCCGTACTTGTCCGTCCTCTGGTTGAACAGCTCCATAGTGAACTGGTCCAGCAGGTAGCCCTCGTGCACAGCGTGGACCTCGATCCCGTCGAAGCCGCTCTCCCGCGCCACCAGCGCGGCCTTGGCGAACTGCTCGATCAAGTAGTCCACCTCTTCCGTGGCCAGCTCCCTGCATGTGATCGAATCGTCCCAGAAATTCCCGATCCGCGACGGAGAGACCGGCTGGCGCGTCGCTGTGCCTGGATGCACCACTCGCCCGAAGCCGAAGGTCATCTGCAGGAAGATCTTGCTCCCGTACGCATGTATCCGCTCGTTCATCTCGATCGCCGTCTGGATGAAGTGAGCGGGGTTGTACATCGGGTCTGGCTGGGACGGCATCACGAACGGCTCCACGAGCTGCTCAACCTTCGCACACCCGGTTATCAGCAGCCCGACGTCGTTCCTCGCCCTCTCTACGAAGTATTCCACTCCGCGAGGGGTGAACCCACCCTCGGAGGTTACCAGCCCGCTGAGGCCCATAGGCGCCATCGATATCCTGTTCTTGAGCTCGACAGTGCCGATGCGCATGGGACGGAACAGCGCCTCGTACTTCATCGCGCACCCTCCTCGGCCTTGGCCATGAAGGTTTTGACCGTCTCTCTCATCAGCGCGTCGTCGGCCATCCAGGGCAGGGTGATGCAGTCCGTCGTGGACAGATTGTGCTCCGCCGCCACTTTCATCGCGTTCTCGTTGCGCGCCCACGAGCGCCTGGCCACCCCTCCCATGACGTCCCAGGAGATTCCGTTACGGATGATCTCGTCGACCCGCTCGCTACCGTCCAGTACCAAGGCGAAGCCGCAGTGGATGCTCCTTCCTATGCCCACCCCTCCGCCGTTTTGAAGAGAAACGAACGTCATGCCGCGGGCTGCGTCCCCTGCGAAGCAGTGGGCCGACATATCCGCAGTCACGTTGCTGCCGTCGCGCACGTTCGATGTCTCGCGAGTGGGGCAGTCCGCCCCTCCCGTGTCGTGGTGGTCGCGTCCTATCATGATCGGGCCTGTCTCTCCCTCGCGGACAAGTTTGTTGAACCTCAGGGAGATCGCCGTCCTGCCCAGGGCGTCCTGGTAGAGCATCCTAGCCCTGGTCCCTATGACCAGGTTGTTCTCCCCCGCGTGGCGTATCCAGTTGTAGTTGTCGCGGTCCTGCGGTGAGCGTTCCGGGTCGATGCACTCGAGCGCTGCCTCGTCGGTCCTGGCCAGGTCCTCGTCCCTGCCGCTGAGGCAGACCCACCTGAAGGGCCCGTACCCCCTGTCGAACAGCTCGGGGCCCGTGATGGCCTCGATGAAGTCGGGGAAGATGAAGCCGTCCTTCTTGTCCCTTCCGTTGCGCGACAGCTCCTTCACGCCTGCGTCGAACATCGCCTCCATGATGGAGTTGCCGTACTCCAGGAACCAGGCGCCCCTGCCGGTGAGGGTTTTCAAGCACTCCCAGTGCCGCCCGAGGCTCTCGTCGACAAGTGCCTTGAAGCCGGCTCGGTCCTCGGAGAGCAGACGTCTGCCTTCGTCGTAGGATAGCCCCTGCGGGGTGTAGCCCCCGCTGTAGGGGATGTGGCAGGAGGTCTGGTCCGAGATGATCTGAGGCGTTATGTCGTGTCTCACCAAATGTTCAAGCAGGTCGACCGTGTTGCCCCTGTAGGCGATAACCAGCCCCTCTTTCTTCTGCAGGGCTGCCATGGCCTTCTCGGTCACGAGGTCCAGGTCGTCCGAGGCGAAGTCGAGCCAGCCGCGCTCCAGCCTCGGGTCTATCATCGCGTCGTTGACCTCGGCGATGATCGCGACGCACTTGGCTATCTGAGCGGCCTTCCCCTGGGCGCTGCTGATGCTGCCTATGCCGGCCGTGACGTAGAGCACGCCTCTCAGGTCGTCCCCGGTGCCGACGCCGGCCTTCCGGGCGGCGTTAAGCAGCATGTTGAAGCAGCCGTGAATGATCCCCTGCGGGCCTATGAAGAACCAACCGCCGGCGGTCATCTGCCCGTAGTTGGAGACTCCCATCGCCGCGGCCGTCTCCCAGTCGCGGTAGTTGTCGTAAGCTCCTACCATAAGCCCGTTCGTGGTTATCACCCTCGGCGAACGAGGGAAGGATTTGAATATGCCGAGCGGATGCCCGGAGTGGATTACCAGTGTCTGGTCCGGCTCCAGAGCCTGCAGGTACTTCATGACCAGCCTGTACTGGAGCCAGTTTTGGAAGACCTGCCCGGACTCTCCGTAGGTGACCAGTTCATAGGGATAGAGGGCGACATCGAAGTCCAGGTTGTTGTCTATCATCACTTGAAGCGCCCTCGCCTCAAGGCACTTCCCCTTGTACTCCTCCACGCTCCTGCCCCAAATGCGCCCCTCCGGCCTGTAGCGGTAGGCGTAGATCCTGCCGTACGTGATCAGCTCCTCCATGAACTCCGGCGCGAGCTGCTCGTGCAGATGAGCGGGCACATAGCGCAGCGCGTTTTTAAGCGCCGTCTCCGACTGGTCCGGTGTGAGGTTATAGCCTCTGCCCGGCGCGCGGCGCACTCCCTCGACGAATGAGGGATAAGGGGGAAGCTCGTCATCAAGTCGTATCTTCATGGCCCCCCGCAGGTCCATGGAATCAACAGCGTTCATCTTCTCGACCTCCCGTGCGTTCAATCTTCGCCCATAGAATGTATGCCAAAGAGCTCGAATTGAACATCCTCATTAACCACGATAGGCACGGTGCACCGAGTAGTATGAAAGGACTATTGCATGCGGACGCGGGCCTCTACAGGCCGATGTACCCCTTGCGAATTGCGTACTTGGTCAGCTCGACCGTGTTCTTCAGCCCGAGCTTTTTCATTATGTTCTGCCTGTGCGACGCGACCGTGTTGACGCTCAGGTGCAGCCTGTCGGCGGTCTCCCTGTTGGTCAGCCCTTCCGCCAGCAGGCTGAGCACCTCGATCTCCCTGGAGGAGAGCTCCTCCTCCAGCAGCTTCTGCCTGCTCCCGGACAGAGAGATCAGGAACATGTCGGACAGTATTTTCTTCAGACAGTCTCCGATGTACTTCCCCCCGGAGCTGACCATGCGCACCGCGTCCTCGAGCTCCTCGAATGCACAGTCCTTCACCAGGAAGGCGGAGGCCCCGGCGCGGAACATCTCGTAGACGAAGCCGGCGTTCGCGTACATGGAGAGGGCGACGACATTGATCGAGCTGTCGAAGGCCTTTATCGCGACAGTGGCCTCGAAGCCGTTCATCACGGGCATCATGACATCCATGACAACGATGTCGGGACGAAGCTCCCGGGCCATCCGCACCGCCTCCTCTCCGTCAGCGGCCTCCCCCACGACTTTCATGTCCGGCTGCCTCGACAGAAGCGCCTTGAGCCCGTCGCGCAGTATCTGGTGATCGTCGGCAATAAGTATGTCCATTAGACCACCTCCACGGGGAAGGAGAGGCCGATCCAGGTGCCGTCGTTCGGCTTGGATCGAATCTCCATCACCCCTCCCATGAGGGAGACCATCGTCCTGAGGCTGAACAGTCCGTATGAGTTCGCCGACAGGCAGGCCCGGTCCAGAAGGTCCGGGTCGAACCCCCTGCCGTTGTCCGACACGTCGAGCAGCACCCGGCCCTTCTTCTCGGACAGGCAGACGCTAGCCTCGTCAGTCCCCGCGTGCTTGACCACGTTCATCAGCAACTCCTGGGCGGAGCGGAAAATGAAGGCTTTCAGGTTGTCGTCCAGCTCCTTCGGAAGCGGGTCGCTTGTGAAAGATATCTTAAGCCCGTGCTTCTTGAAGAATTCCTCTTTGAGGCAGAGGATGGCCTGCTCGAGCCCGAACTCGTACAGCACGGGGAGCCCCAGGTTGAACAGCTGCGACCGTATTCGGTTCAACGTCTCGTCCAACGTGTTCACGACCCTGTCTATCCCCTCCTTCACCTCCGCGCCCTCCACCGAGTCTCCGAGCATGCGCAGTTTCAGCTTGGACAGGGCCAGGTTTTGTCCTATCGAGTCGTGGATCTCCAAGGCGATGAGCCTTCTCTCCCTCTCCTGGGTGACGGACAGGGCGTAGGTCAGCTTGCGCAGGCGCTCCAAATACTCCCTCTCTCTCTCCTCCGCTCTCTTCCTGTCCGTGATGTCGAAGAAGGCGCCGATCAGCCCCGTCACCTCCCCGTCCTCGTGTATCAGAGCCTTGTAGAAGGCCGTGTCGTGGAAGGTGCCGTCGCTGTGAAGCATCTGCCTCTCCTCCATCAGGCTGTTCTTTCCCTCCGCCATCATCTTCCTGTCCCTCTCGAAGTGCTGCTCCGCCCTGTCCTTGTCCACGATGTCGAAGATGGTCCTTCCCAGTATCTCCTCCTCGTCCTTGCCCATGAACTCGGCGAAGGCCCTGCTGCAACCGAGGTAGCGCCCGTTCACGTCCTCGTAGAAGACCGGAACCGGCAGCATCTCCAGCAACCTCTCGGTGAACCTGACCTTGCGTTCGAGCTGCTCTCGCCCGCTTCCAGCGTGTTCTCCCGTCTTCATGGATATAATCACCCCACCTCTGTGTTAGTATCATTATACTATCGGCGGGAAGCCGCGTTCGTATCAAAAAAGGATGGAGCCCCCAAGTGAAAGGTGATAACCTAGTGGCGTACGAGGAAGCCCCGCTCAGTATGCCGGTGCTTCCTCATCACGAGATAACGAGGAGGAGAAAAGATGAAAAAGTCGGTTTTCACAGCGATTGTCGTCTGCGTCTGCGTTCTGTTCGCGGCCGGGGCAGCGTTCGCCGCGGAGTTCACCATGAAGGTGGGGCACGTGGTCCCGGAGAGCTACCCTCACCACATTGCCGCGGTCGAGTACCTGAAGCCCTACATCGAAGAGCAATCCGACGGCAGGATCGAGGTGGAGCTGTACCCGAACAGCCAGCTCGGAGGCGACCGCCAGCTCTGCGAGGCCGTTCAGATCGGCTCGCTGGAGATGGCCTTCCCGTCGACCACGATACTCGCGGGGTTCATTCCGGAGCTGGGACTCCTCGACCTCCCCTTCCTGTTCTCCACCCGCGACGATGTCTACAAGGTCGTGGACATCGACGGCCCGGTGGGTTCCGTGTTGGCCGCCAAGGCCAGGGAGCAGGGGATTCACCTGCTCGGCTACGCGGACCTCGGGTTCATGAACCTGTCGAACAGCGCAAGGCCGATCACGACGCCCGAGGACGCAAAAGGCATTAAGATCCGCGTCATGGAGAACCCGGTCTACATCGACACTGCGATGGCGCTCGGGTGCAGCCCGATAACGATGGCTTTCGGCGAGGTCTACACGGCCCTTCAGCAGAAGGTCATCGACGGCCAGGAACACAGTGTCAACGTGGTCAAGAACATGAAGTTCGAGGAGGTTCAGGACTACCTCAGCCTCACAAGGGAGGCCTACTCGACCATCTCGATCATAGCAAGCGAGGCTTTCATGGACTCCCTCCCCGACGACCTTCAGGACGTGGTCAGAAAGGGAGTCGAGCTCTTCTGCAAGGAGCAGGGTCGGATAAACTCCGAGCAGGAGGCAACGAACCTGGCCTACCTCAAGGAGAAGGGCATGAAGATCAACGAACTCACACCGGAGCAGAGAGAGCTTTTCGTCGAGGCGACCGAGGAGGTCAGGAAGAAGCACGCGCAGCGAGAGGGAAGGCAGGAGCTCTACGAGCAGATCCTGACCCTTTTGAAGTAGCGAGAGTTGGGCGGAGAGCGCGATGAAGTCATTTTTGGACAGGCTGGAGGAACACATACTTGTCGCGGGGCTGGCGGTGCTGGTCTTCATCGTCTGCCTGCAGGTGACCATGAGATACTTCTTTCACACAGGGCTCACCTGGAGCGAGGAGGTCGCGCGCTTCCTCTTTCTGTGGTTGGTATGGCTGGGCGCGGCCTACGCGGCCAAGAAGCGCGCTCATCTGAGGATCGAGGCCTTCACTCAGAAGCTCTCCCCCGCCGTCCGAAGGAAAGCAGACTTCATCGCGCTGATCATCTGGATCGCCTTCAGCGCGTTTCTCACCTGGAAAGGGACGGAGTTGACCATGATCCTGATCAAGAGAAGGCAGATCTCGCCCATCCTCGAGATAAGGATGGCTTGGGCGTATGCAGCTGTGCCGGTGGGCGCGGGGCTTATGTTCATCAGGCTCCTCGCCCATCTTAAGGCCGAGTTGACAGGCACGACGGAGGTACCGAGATGACCGGGACAGGCGTCATAATACTGATAATATTGGCCCTGATCGCCTTAACAATGACGATCGGCGTGCCGATCGGCATCTCGGTGGGCTTTTCCACCGCCGTGACGATGTACTTCATGAGCAACACCCCTTTGATATTCATAAGCCAAAACGCCTTCACAGCGCTCGACTCCTTCCCCCTGCTGGCCCTGCCGCTCTTCATCCTCTCGGGTAACCTGATGAGCTACGGAGGCATCTCCAAGAGACTCGTAAGGCTGGCTGACAGCATCGTCGGCGCAGCCACCGGAGGGCTCGCGATGGTGACTGTGATGGCCTGCATGTTCTTCAGCGCGATTTCCGGATCGTCGGTGGCCACTGTCTCCGCCATCGGCAGCTTCATGATCCCGGAGATGAAAGAAAAGAAGTACGACGAGGGATTCGCCGCCGCTCTCACGGCGTCGGCCGGTTCCCTGGGCGTCATCATCCCGCCCAGCATCTCCTTCGTGGTGTACGGCGTCATGACGGGCGTTTCCATAGGGGAGATGTTCATAGCGGGGATAGTCCCCGGGCTGCTGCTTGGCTTCGCTCTCATGGCGGTCGCCTACGCGATATCCAGGAAAAAGGGATACGCAAGCGCGGAGTCGGACCTGGCGAGGAAGAGCTTCCTGGCCTCGTTAAAAGACTCGTTCTGGGCGATCATGGTGCCGGTGATAATACTGGGAGGCATCTACGGAGGGGTCTTCACCCCGACCGAGGCCGCCGGGGTGGCGGTCGCCTACTCTCTCTTCGTCGGACTGTTCGTCTACAGGGAGCTAACGGCGCAGAAGCTGTACTCCGCCTTTCTGGAGACTATGCTTGTGAACGGGGCGGTCACGTTCATGATCGGGCTTTCGATGGCGTTCGCGCGCTTCTTGACCATCGCCGGGGTACCGAAGTACATGACCACCACGATACTTGGCTTCTCGCAGAGCGGGGCCGTCACGCTGCTGCTGATAAACGTGATCTTCCTGGTCGTGGGCTGTTTCATCGACAACCTGTCCGCCGCCATAATACTGGTCCCGATACTGCTTCCTATAGTGACCAGCTTCGGGGTCGACCCGCTGCACTTCGGGATAATCTCGACCGTGGCCCTAGCGATAGGATTTGTCACACCCCCTTACGGGCCGAACCTCTTCGTCGCTTCGGCCATCTCCGGCGTCTCCATCGAAAGGATAACCAGGCATATCTGGTCGTTCTGTGCGGCACTGGTGATAGTCCTTATGCTTCTCACCTACATACCCGCGCTCAGCACGGGGCTGGTGCAACTGGTGTACAACTGACGAACCCCGTGAGCAGGGCTTTTGCAGGGAACGCCGGTCGCTCGTACCGGCGTTCCCTGTGTTGCACGGCCACGTCTGTGTTAAAATCTTACCGTCTATCTTGAGTGTCAATCATTTTCAGAAGGTCGGTGAACTGTCATGAAGAAGTTTTTTGCGGTCTGTATTTGCGTGGCGGCTGCCGTGCTGCTTATCAGCCCGGCCGCTGTCGCGGAGGAGCGCTCCTTGGCGGACGTGCTGGTCTACGCGATAGAGGACGCCGCGGAGCTGGATCTGAGCAGAGACAACATGGAGGTCGAGAGCTACAATGTCGACATCTCGACCAAGGACGAAAAGTTCATGGGGCTGCTTCGGGCCAAGCTGCGCCTGGCACGCATATTCAACGAGCTCTCCTACCAGGAGGAGGGTTTCTCCTTCAGGAAGGGCTACGAGCTCGTGCGACTGCTGATGGAGGCGGCGGAGAGCGGGTCGCACGACATAGCCGGGTCCCCCTTCAACCTGGGCGACTATATCGTCTTCCAGATAATCCTCCCGCTGGAGTTGGAGCCTCTGATCAGGGAGCTGCCCGTCTATTACGACGCAGTGATGTCGGTGGATGACTGGGAGGAGAAGTTCGAGTTGATCCTTGACACGGACGACGGGTGGGGCCCGCAGCTCAGCCGCGGAAAGACCTTCCACTTGGCCGGCTTCCCAAAGGTGAACAAGAAGAAGGAGTATCACGCGGCGGTACACGTCGAGACCGACGACATCTACTACTCCGAGGGGGACTCGTCGATCGAGGCATGGCTCTACTCCTTCTGGATGAGACGCTACGATGAAGGATCGATACACATTGTAAAGACCGTCCTTGACTGGCTCAACGACCGACTCGACGAGCTCGAGGACGCGGTCGGCTAGACGGTCGAAGCATGATACTGATGAATTCCGCCCTTCCGCGAGGGAGGCTTTTCATCCTGGTGCTCGCGGCGGCCTTTTTCCTATCCCCGGCAGTCTGCCGCGGACAGACCGGCCGGGAGTTCAGGGGGACAATCGACCCGACGGACAACGGTGCGAAGCTCTTGGCCATGGTCGTCTCCCTGACAGACCCGGAGTACGCGGAGGTCAGGATGGACGAGCTGCCCAACGCCACGGGAGCGGTGCGCGACCTCTCGATCCTCGTGCAGGGAGCGAACGTGGGAGGCTTCAGGGTGGAGAAGTTCGCGGTGGAGTCGTCGTTCCTCGAGATGAACCCGCCGTCGGAGTGGGTCGTAGGGGATCCGGACTCGCTGACGGTGCGAAGCGCGCTCCGCACCAACATGGAACTCCTTGCCCTCGAGAGGGACATAAACGAGACCTTGGTCAACTACGCCGGCGGTGACTGGCGCCGCATCACCGTGGACCTCAAGCCCGGAAGGGTGGAGGCCAAGGGGCACTACAGCTCCGGGGGGCTCGGCATCTTCGCCGAGGTGACCACGAAGCTGGAGATAAGGCAGGGCAAGCAGATATGGCTCAAGGACACGTCCATAAAGATAAACCACGATGACCAGACGGACGTTATCAGGAAGGAGCTCGCGAAGATCCAGCCCGTGGTTGACATTGGGCAGCTTCCCTTTCCAGTCGTGCTCGCGGTGCTGGACATCGACGAGGATAAGGTCCTGTTCTCCACCCGCACCCCCCCGAAGCAGACCGAAGGCTTGGTCTACCGCTACACAAGGGGCTCCTGAAGAAGAAGCCCGCAAGAGAAGACGGGCGGGGCCGGTCGATCATGACCCGCCCCGCCTTTGTTTTTACCGCTCCATCGCGCCTCGGGCGGCCACCACCCCGCTCGCGGCCGCCTGTATTATCCCCCTGCTGACCCCCGCGCCGTCCCCCGCCATGAAGAGCCTGCGGACCACGGGGACCTCCAGGTTCTTTCCGAGCTCCAGCCTTAGCGAGTAGAGCTTGATCTCCACCCCGTACAGCAGGGTATCGTTCTGGTTGACGCCGGGCATTATCACGTTCAGAGCGTCCAGGAACTCCACCACGTCGGTAAGGTACCTGTGCGGCAGCACCAGGCTCAGGTCACCTGGCTGGGCGGTAGCGGTAGGCGTGATCATCCCGCGGTCGATCCGCGACTGGGTGGAGCGTCTGCCGTCCTTCAGGTCCCCCAGCCTCTGGACCAGTATGCTCCCTCCGGCCAGCATATTGGCCAGCTTGGCCACGTGTGTGGCGTAGCCGATGGGATCGTTGAAGGGCTGGGTGAAGTTCTTCGTCACCAGTATGGCGAAGTTCGTGTTCCTTGACTTCACGTTCTTAAGGCTGTGCCCGTTGACTGTGACCAAGTCGTGCCCCTTGTTGTACTCGTACACCACGAAGCCGGACGGGTTCATGCAGAAGGTCCTGCACCGGTCGTCGAATGTCGGGGTGTTGTACAGGCACTTGATCTCGTAGAAATGCCGAGTTATGTCCTCGCAGACGCTGTCGGGGACTTCAACCCGGACACCGATGTCCACCGGCATTGATGCTATGGGAATGTTCAGCTTGGCCACCACGCCCGCGAGCCAGGAGGAGCCCTCCCTTCCAGGCGAGACGATGACGGCCCCGCCCCTCAGGACGGTCCCGTCGGCCAGCACGACTCCGCGCGCGATCCCGTCCTCGATCAGCAGGTCTTCGACCTCCGTGCCCATCATTATGTCGCACTTGTCCTTGAGGGCCTCGTACATATTGCCGAGTACCACCCGCGACGCGTCCGTCCCTATGTGGCGGATCCGCGCGGGCAGAATCTTTATTCCCACGGTCGAGGCCTTCCTGATCGTATCTCGGATCACCTCGCCGGAGGGCTCGTAGACGTTATTGTCCGCGCCGTAGTCGACGAAGACCCTGTCCACGTGGTTTATCATCTCAACGAGGGCCTCCTCGCCTATGCTGTCCTCCAGGTTGCCGCCGAACCCGGTGGTCAGAGTCAGCTTCCCGTCCGAGGCGGACCCGGCGCCCCCCCATCCCGATACTATGCTGCAGGAGGGACAGTTCAGGCAGCTCTTGCTTGCTCCCTCGACTATCGGGCACTTCCTGTCGCGTATCAGCTTCCCCTTGTCGATTATCAGCACCTTTTTCCCGCGCTGAACGCACTCCATGGCCGCAAAGATACCCGCAGGCCCTGCGCCCACTATGATTATGTCGTGCATGGATTATGCCCGCTCCTTCCCCGGCACGGCCTCGCACGCCTCTCCGCGAGGCCGCGTACTCACCTATCTCTGTCTTTTATCGCCGTCTCCGGCCCCGCCCTTGAGCCCCATCCTGACCTTCGAGAGGACATCCAGGTACTTCTTCCTCTCTTCATCGCTCTTATCGTCGATCGAGGTATCGGTCTGAATTCTTCCCATCTTCACGAGAAGCTCTATGGCCCTGATGTCTATGCCAATCTCCTCGGACAAAGCCTGGGCGGAGACCTTCCTGCTCCTGCCGGACTCGGAGGCGGCATCCCTCAGGTAGCTCCATATCAGTTTGTATATGCCGTTAAGCTCCTCCTCGCACGGTGGACAGATCGGTATATCCTGCTCCTCTTCCCCACTGATCCACGCCTTGCCGCAATACTCGCACACTCTAAGCGCCATGAGCATCACTCCCTTGCGGTCCGTTCTACGGCATCTGTCCTTTCAACGCGTTTCTGACATCCTCGACGAATCTGTCCACTCTATCGGGGGTGTGAATGAACGCCGGGTCGCCCAGATCAAACGTCATGCAGGCCGAGGACGAAAGGTCGATCTCCGAACGGACGAAGTCAAGAAAAGAGGAGTATGCGTCGTACAGGGAGCGCCAGTACTCCTCCCCCGCATCGATCTCGTCCTGTCTCCCTCTCTCGTGTATGCGGCGCAGTATCTCCTTGAAGGGACAGGAGAGCACAACTATCAACCTTGGCATCGTCAGGTGTTTCAACAGGGAGTCGTACAGCATCAGATAGGTCCCGAACTGGCTGTCTCGGAAGTACCCGAGCTTGTAGTACAGGGTCGCGTATATCTTGTCCCCGAAGACACTGCGGTCGAGTATGTACTCATCCGATTCGGACGCGCAGAGATACTGTGCGAACCTGTTCACCAGGAAGTTCAACTGCATCGGAAACGCCCACCGTCTCTCGGAGTGAAAGCGGCGCAACAGGTCGTACTGATCGCGAAAGTCCTCGGGCATTACGCGAAGGCCGAGCCTCTTGGATAGAAGGTTTACCACGGTCGACTTGCCGCTGGCGGTCATACCCTCGACGATAATCTGCACTCTCCCCATAATCTTCCTCCTATGCCGGCGTCATGGGACGAACGGCGCCAGGATCGTCCTGTCGCCCCCGGCTTTTTTTGCATCCTCCAGAGCTTTCTCGGCCCGTCCAGTGAACTCCTCCACCTTCATGGTCCTGCGGAACTCGGCCACGCCGATGCTGGCGGTCATCCTTCCGTCCTTGAGGAGTCTCATGCCTGCCACAAGCTCGCGGATGCCCTCCGCCTCCTGGAATGCCAGGGGGCCGCTCATCTGAGTCAACACGGCAAGCGAATCGGCCCTCCACCGGCCCAGGTAGTCGGTGATCCTTATCCTGCCCTTGACCGAGGCGGCGAATTCGTTCAGCAGAGCCTCCTTCGCCTCCGTTCCAAGATCGGCCGTAACTCCTTCAATGCCGTCGAGATAGATCAGGATCAGCGACATATTTCTTTTATAACGCCTTGTGAGGTCGATCTCCGCGTTCAGCAACCGCTCGAAACCGAGCCTTTCCGGCACGCCGGTCTCCTGTTCGGGTTCAGCGCCGATCGCGGGTTCCCTGAGGCCCTCCACGTCCGGAGGCGCGTGGAGCTCGGGCGGTATCTCCCTGCTCATCGTGCTGAAGATGTATAGAAGGCAGGGGCGTCCCTCGGAGACTATCCTATCGACCGAGAACGAGACAGGAATCGACTCGCCTTTGGAGGAGCGGAGAAGAATCCTCCCGTCGCGAATCGCACCCTCCTCATCCAGTCGGCGCAGAAGGGAGCGTTTTGATTCCGCGTCCATGACCAACCCCAGGTCCTCCGGGGCTCTTCCCGCAACCATGGAGTCGGCGCGGCCGAGCTTCTTGAGGAAGGCCTTATTGCACTGAAGCACCCTTCCGTCCTCAAGCGAGATCATCATCATCTCCGACGACGACATGAACAGCCGGCGAAACTTTTCCTCCTCCGCGCGGCGCTCCCTCTCCAGTTCCCGATGGGAGGTCCTGTCGGCCGCCACGATAGTAAAGCCGGACACTCTTCCATCGTCACCGTGAAGGGGGGCTACCGAGAAAAACAGGTAGAGTTCGCCGGACTCCTGCCCCACCCGAGTCGCTTCGCCCCTTCCAGCCCTGTCAAGGGCGGTGCGGAAGAGCTCCCCCTGGACATCGTCCGGCAACATATCGACAAAGGACTCCCCCGGGCCGGGATGCCCGCCCCACAGGGCTGTGGAGGCGAACTCAAAGCCCTTGGTCATGAAGACAACGGCACCGTCCGCATCCAGGGCACATAGAAGAGCGTCCTCGCTCTCCGAGAAAAGAGACCCGAAAAAGCCGGCGTCGGATGGATCCGATGTCGCAACCGCCGCCCTCTCCTCGGGCACCTCCGGGATCTCAAACCTCTCCGCGTCCTCCTCGGCTTCCGGCGTCTCCGGCTCCTCTGGTATCTCGTGCAGGACGTACAGCAGACTCTCGGCCCCTCCGGTAGTGATGGTGGATACGAGCACGCTCGCCCGTGCTACGTCTCCCGAAGCCATCCTTATTTCCGCCTCGAAGGTATCCATGCGGTTGCCGCCTCGAATCGCCTCGACGAGATCGTCCCTGTGCCCCTGGTCAGCGAAGATGCCCAAATCCATGTCAGTAAGCGCCGGTAACTCGTCCTCCGGGAAGCCAGTCCAGGAGAGTAGAGAGGATGAACATCGCAACGCCCGTCCATCCACTATCTTCGTCACGAGCATCATGTCCGAGGAGGACGAGAAGAGACGATCAAAACTCCGCGCCTCGTTATATAGCTCTCTCTCAAGGCGGCACTGCTCTCCCGTGTCCGAGAGGAGCAGGGAGACCCCTTTGAACTCGCCGTTCCTAGTGTAGACCGGCGTGAAAGCACAACGGTAAAGAGCTTCCCCCGCCTCGATGCTGGTGGTGGCGGGTTCGCCTGCGCAAGCCCTGTCGAACGCAAGGCGAAACGGGTCGGAGGGGCTCATGGACTGCCGCAGCCCGGGCAGCCTTTCGCCCTCGGACGCGGCGACTCCCCATATGGTCGAGGACTCTTTTCTAAACCCCTCCGTCATCAGGACGACTGCTCCCTCCCCGTCCATCCCGCATAACAGCAGGTCCTCCCTCTCGCGGAGAAGAAGGTCGGCGAAGCTATCCTCCGTCGCCTCCTTCCGAGGCGGAACGAGCTCGTGTCCCGTGGTGAAGTGCACGGCCATCCCCTGGTAGAAGCCGGGGACGAAAGCGCACTCGATCAAACGCTCCCGGCCATCCTCCGAGTGGATCGGAAAGGCCAGGCGTCTTGTCGACGGGGCCTCTCCCTCGTCGGGGGAGAATACCTCGTCCACAGAGGTGACGAACCCCGGGGCGACGTAGTCGGTAAGCTTGAACCGGGGACGCTCTCGGAGGGAGAAACCGAAGAACTCCTCCCCCCTTCTGTTCATGAAGAGGACCCTGCCCTTGAATAGAACCATAAATATCAGAAGGGGGCTGTCCAGAATAGCCAAGTATCGCCTCTCCAGATCGCGGAGAGCCGACTCCTCGCGCTTCCAGCGCGTCAGCTCCTTCTCGAGGCGGAGCGTCCTGTCGCAGTAGCCCTCGGAACAAGAACCGCCCATGGTGGTCCCGCTCTCCGCCCGGCCAGTCTCGGCAACGCCTTGAGAACCGTCCAGCATACCTTCCATCCCTTCCCTTCCTCGTTCAAGGGGAGAACCACACGCCTACTTCTTCATCATGCGAAACTGGCCGCCCGAGCAGCCCTTCACGTCCGTGATGCAGATGAATCCCTTGTTCTTCGTATGAGCGACGATCACAGGAATATCCTTCCTGCGGCAGATCACCTTCACTATCGTCCTGACTCCGTCGCGTCCCCTGCCGTACAGGACCGTTGCGCCGAAGCCGTCGGCGCGTATGGCGTCTATCATCCTGTTGGTCTCCTCGTTCCTCTCCATTATCAGTTCGAGGAAAGAGTACGCGTTCATCAGCTTCTCCTCTAACAGGGAGCCTACGTAGTTCCCCGTGGAGAAGCCCGCGCAGTAGACCAGCATCTGAATTAACGTAAGCTCCCGCCCTCCGCCGATGATTCGCCCCAAGGCCGTGAGGTATATCATCACCTCGAAAAACCCGATCAAGGCGGCCAGCGCCCTCCTGCCCCGGACCAGGAAGAGAATTCTCACCGTTCCGCAGCTCACGTCCACAATGCGCGCGCAAAAGAGCAAAAACAGTCCCAACAAATCCATTATTCAGCTTCTCCTCGGAAGAATCCCGACACAGAAGATCCCCCCCTATTATGTCGCGTTATGGACATGCCACTATAATAAACGAAGAGAGAGCAAAACCGCAATCTACGGGATGGCGGTAACTGTCGTCGGGATGATGGCTCTCTGGCAACAGTCAATGGCGCGAGCGTCGGGAACCGCAATATGCGATTCCTTGGCTCGCGCCCATGCTGCTATGATTGCTTATCCGAGGCTTTAGTTCTTTTCCTCTTCCCCGGATTCATCTTCCTTCTTTTCGTCCTCGATCACGACTACCTCGTACTTCTCGCGGAGTCGCTTAAGCTCGCCCTGATATGCCTCGGACTGCTTATCGTTCAGCATGGAGTCGGCCAGCTGAGCCTTGACCTCGTCGAAAGGACGGATCGACTCCTCTTTTCTCTCCACGAGCTTGATCAGGTGAAGGCCGAACTGGGTCTTGACTGGCTCTTTCGTGACCTCGCCCACTTTCATGGCGAAGGCGGCGTCGGAGAACTCCTTCACCATCTGACCCTCGACGAAGAAGCCGAGGTCTCCCCCCTGCTCCTTCGAAGGGCAGGTCGAATGCTTCCTGGCTGCCTCGTCGAACGACATCCCCCCGTCGAGGTCCTTCAGGACTTTCTCCATCGCCTCCTCGTCCTCCACAAGGATGTGGCTGGCGCGGACCGACACCGGAATCTTGAAATTGTCCTTCTTCTCTTCGTACTCCGCCGCAACCTCCTCGTCGGACACGGAGACGTCCTTGATTATGGCGTCCACGGCGAACTGGCGGACTATGTCCTTGCGGATCCTGCTCATCATGTCGATGAACTCCGGGTCCTTCTCCACCTCAAGCTCATCGCCCAGAAGGGCGAAAAGCTCGACGTTGACAAGCTCCTCGAGGATCGCCCGCCTGCCCATCTCGTTGTCGTACATGGCCGCCCTCTGAGGATCCAGCCTGGAGATGACGCCATTTACATCCTTCAGCCTTATCTCGCTGCCCTCCACGGTAGCAAGCACCGCATCCGGGTCAGGCAGAGAGTCCTCGGCGGGACTCTTGTCCGACTCCGAAGCAAAAGCGACGGACGCGACCAGGAGCATCAGACAGAGCGACGCGCACACCAAACAAAAGCGTTTCATCAAACTACCTCCCTATGGAATATACCGCACTAAGTCGGGACAAAACGTGGAGATTCTACCACAAATATGCCTGTGACCGCCACGGCATCTTAAGGACATGCGGCATATTCGCAACTGCTACGGGTTTCCCATCCCCCAGGCGATCACCGCTATCACACCCGCCCCGAGAAGGTCGCACAGGCCCTTGAACGGGCTGCCCGAACGAAAGCGATTGATCCCGAGCGGAACCAGGATCAGCGAACACCCGTACAAAATATACGGTGCCATCGACTGAAAAGAGCTCATGATCAACACCCCCTTGCGCCACGGCCGCAAAATCCCGACGAACCGAGCCGGAGGCGACCCTCTTCCGGCGCGGCATTCACTGCCCGCTCCTTCAGCGAAGGCGCAGCAGGGTGAACTCATCCTCGGAGAGATCCATCCACAATAGCCTGTCGTTGAGCGTCTTTCCTCGACCGGCAAGCAGCTTAACGGCCTGCGCGCACTCAAGCGCTGCGACAGCCGCGGCCGTGAACGGCGGATTCCCCGTCTCCTCTTCGATCCCCCTGTCGGACTCGCCCGACAGGTACTCCCCAAGGTTCCGCTCTCCGGGCATGACGACGCCGACCTGCCCCCAGAAGCCCCCTATCGCACCCGAGACCACCGGTATATTCCTGATCCCGCATTCGGAGAAGAGGAGGCGTCTTGCCCCCAAACTGTCCAGACAGTCCATGACAAGATCGCACCTCTCGAGGATGCTGTCCGCTGTGAACTCGTCGAACATGCACTGACGTCCCTCGGCCTCTATGGCGCCGTTCACCTCGACCGCATGCTGGGCAGCCGTCCTGGACTTCGAGGCCCCGAGGTTGGACTCGGTCGCCAGCAGCTGGCGATTGAGGTTGGTCTCCTCGAACACGTCCCCGTCGACGAACACCAGCCTCCCGACGCCCGCTCGCGCCAGCAGATCCGCAACCAGGCCCCCAAGCCCGCCGCAACCGATAACGGCCACGGCCGATGAGAGCAGGATTATCTGCCCGTCGATGCCGATCGTCCCCATGTTCCTCACGTACCTGGAGGGGACGTAACCGTTCTGAAGGCAGCGGATCTCGGCTTGAAGGGGCGTCAGCCCCTCTCTTTCAGCGGCCTCGCGAACCTCAAGCGCGGACACGACCAACCACGCCCCCTGTCGATCAGCCTTCAGAGGAAGAGAATCAAACCAGCTCAAAACGCACACCTCCCGCACCTTCGAATTCAGCTGTGCAACAGGCCGTCACTTCACTTCAGCACCATCTTCTTCTCCCCGGCCTGGTAGACGGCCGACAGATCCGCGTAGGTATTCTTTATCCGCTCGATCCTGCTCCTCGCCGCCTCCCGATCCTCGAGACCCTCGGCCAGCTCCAGCAGGGACCTGCTCTTGAAGTAGATATTGTCCCTCGACGGGGTCGCGCATCCGAAGACCTCGCGAAGCATCCTCAGGTCGTGCGGTATGTTGAAGTCGTCCTGTGTCTGCTCGTAGCCGAAGAAATAGTAGATCTCCCCGAAGCCGGCCCAGGCCAGAGCCGAAATGCACATGGAGCACGGCTCGTGGGTCGACAGGAAGAGACACTCCGACGGGTCGGGATGCCCCTGTAGCTCGTAGAAGAGTTTGATAGTATAGATCTCTCCGTGCCAGAGCGGGGAGAAGGCCTCGTGGTTCGTACCCGCGACCACCAGCGAGAGGTCGTCCTTCCTGAGAACCGCGGCCCCGAAGACCTTGCACCCTATGCTCACTCCCCTGGCTGTCAGGGGGACTATGTCCTCCTCGATCACGTCCAGCATTCGATTGAACAGTACCGCGCCTTCCTTTTCCACGAGACCATCTCCCTTCGATCCTCTGCTTATTCATATTGTAGCAGCAAACAGGGGCGAATTCGCCCCGCAGCTTTCCGTTTGCGCCGCGCACGGTTTTGTGATAAATATACATATATTTAACATTCCGGTCCATTGACGCCGGGCACCGAAGGGCCCGGAAAAACTATTTTGCCCCGAAGCACTGGGCTTCAGACGAAAAGGAGGCTGTTGCATCTTGAGGAACTGGAGAATAGGAGCGAAACTTACAGCGGCATTTGCAGTGCTTTTGCTGCTGTTTGCGGGCGCGGGCGCGTTCAGCTGGACAAACATGAGGAGCGTGCGAACGGAGGCTCTTGGATTGGCGGACAAGCACGTCCCGGAGCTCATCGTCGCGGGGGATATCCAGAACACCGTGCAGAGTATGATGTACGAGATCCGGGGATACAACTTCACCTACGACAGGTCGTACCTTGAATCGGGCAGGGAGGAGGCCGAGGCGGTGAGCGAGGCCGTGGGCAAAGCGGTCTCCCTTGCCGAGGCCTTCCCCGAGCTGGAGTCCCTGAAGGAGAACACCGACAGGATGCAGGAGCTGGCGAATATTTACTCCAACCTGATCGACCTCACCGAGCGGGCGGTCAACACGATCGAAACTGCGAGGACAGGCGCCGACGAGAGCGCGAGGATGTTTGCGGCGAACGCCGACGCCTATATGCAGTCGCAGCAGAGCGCTATGAAAGATCAGATAATAATGGACCTTGACAGCTTTAGGCTTGCCGACCGCTTCGACAAGGTAGAACTTGTCGGCAGAATCATCACTATCATAAACGAAGTCGGGATAGCCAATCACTCGGGACAGGCAAAGCGCGACATATCAAGCATCGAGAAGGCAGTGCTTCAGTTGAACGACGTCAGCCAGCTGATTTCGATGCTCAGGAACACTTCCGTAAGGAAGGAAAACCTCGATCAGATAGACGAGATAGAGACATCGGTGGCCAACTACAGGATGGACATGATGAAGACCATCTCCAGCTGGAAGGAGCTCGACTCCATCAACGAGAGAAGGGTGGAGGTGGGCAACGAGATACTCGAACTGTCGAAGCAGGTGGTCCAAGCCGCCGAGAACGCCGCATCGGACATCACCGGCCGGACTGTATCGAGCCTCGACGCGACGATAGTGATGATGGTAGCAGCGACCGTAGCAGCGATAATCCTGGGTTCGTTGATCTCATTCGTCATGACAAGGAGCCTTACCAGACCCATAAGAAGGGTCACGGAGCTAGCCGCAGTAGCCCGCGACGGCGACTTCACCTTCGACCGCAAGGATTTCGATATCAAGAACAGGGACGAGCTGGGGCTGATGGCGGACGCTCTCGCGGACATGGTCGCCTCGCAGAGGGAGGTCATCAGGAGCGTCATGCAGAAATCCGTCCAACTGGCGGCCCTGTCGGAGGAGACGGCGGCGTCGACCGAGGAGGTCACCACGACGACGAGCGAGGTTGCCGAGAGCAACGCACGCCTCGCAGAGCATACCCGGAAGGGGCGTGAGAACGCGCTGGAGGCCTCGAAGGTCATGCTGGAGATGAGCAGCCTGATACAGATAGCCCAGACACTTGCCAGGGACGCGGATAAAAACTCGAAGGACATGGGGGAGGCGGCCTCCGAGGGCGGCGAGACCGTGGCGAAGACGATAGAACACATTGAGAGCATCAAGGACTCCGTCATGGAGACCGGCGATTTGCTGCAGCAGCTAGACGCCTACTCTCAGCGCATAGGAGTGGTCGGCGACACGATAACCGGACTGGCGGACCAGACCAACCTTCTGGCCCTGAACGCGGCGATAGAGGCGGCACGAGCGGGCGAGGCGGGACGTGGCTTCGCGGTTGTCGCCGAGGAGGTTCGCAAGCTGGCCGAACAGTCCCAGCAGGGCGCCCGCGAGGTCGCCGACCTAGTAGCGAAGATACTGGAGGGGACCCGCTCGGCCGTGGCCTCCATGGAAAAGAGCCGAGAGGGAGTCGAGGAGGGAGTCACCATCGCGCACGTTGCGGGGACGGCCCTCGGACGTATTGAGAAGGCCATCGAGAGCTCCATGGCCGATCTGCAAAAGATCATCACCACGACCGACGAGGAGGTCGCCAAGTCGGAGCTGATAATCTCGCTGGTGGACTCGACTTCGAGCGTAATGGAGCTCACGGACGAGCACGTGCAGAGCCTCGCCGCGTCCATGGAGGAGACAGCCGCCGCGATGGAGAACGTCGCCACCAGCTCCCAGGAGGTCAGCGAGACATCCGAGGAGCTGCGGAGTATGACCGATCGCTTCAAGGTGGACATGGACGAGGAGCAAGAGAGCTCCATCGTCCCGGCAGGATAATAAGCGAAGCCTGTTGTGACATCCCGGACGCAGCCGCTTATGTCATCCCGAACGCAGTGAGGGATCTCGTATTTGCTACTTTGATACAGCTAGATCCCTCCGGCGCTTCGCGCCGTTCGGGATGACACCTCGAATATCATCCCGAACGAAACGGCGCCACCCTGTCGTCCCGACTGTAGGAACCCCTCCCCTCGGCCTTAAGGCCTCGGGATAGCGAACGACAGTGCGAAGCCTCCGGCACGCAACTACCGGAAGGCTTGCTTCGCTTCGCCTGTCGCCTGCTTACGTCGCTGACGCTCCTCGGGATAAGCGATCGACACTAACGGAAAAAGCGCCCGTTCGGTCGCCTGCTTCGCGGCCAGAAGCATGCCGCATAAGCGATCGACACTAACGGAAAAAGCGCCCGTTCGGTCGCCTGCTTATGTCATCCCGAGCGGAGCGAGGGATCTCGCCCTTCTCCAGCTACGCGTCCACCTCCGCCTCTGCTGCGTGGGCTATTATAAAGTCCCTCCTGGGCCCGACTGAATCGCCCATCAGTATGTCCAGCATCTCGCCCGACTCGGCCGCGCAGTCAGCTATGGTTATCCTGCGCATGGTCCTCTTCTCCGGGTTCATCGTGGTCTCCCATAGCTGCTCGGGGGACATTTCGCCGAGTCCCTTGTATCGCTGTATGGAGTACTTGCCGCCTTTTCCAGGCAGCTCGGCAAGCTCGGATTCGCTGTAGAGCCATTTTACCGTCTTGCCCCTGGCGGCGCGATAAAGTGGTGGCTGGGCGGCGTAGACCCGCCCCTCGACCACCAGCTCCGGCAGCAGGCGGTAGAAGAGGGTCAGCAGCAGGGTCCTTATGTGGGCGCCGTCGACGTCGGCGTCGGTCATTATTATTATCTTTCCGTAGCGAAGCCGAGACACGTCGAACTCCGGCCCCACTCCGCACCCGAGGGCCTTGACTATGCTGCCCACCTCCGCGTTGGCCAGTACCCTGTCCAGCCTCGCCTTCTCGACGTTTAGAATCTTGCCGCGCAGGGGTAGTATCGCTTGGAATTTCCTGTCGCGTCCCTGTTTCGCGCTGCCGCCCGCGCTGTCGCCCTCCACTATGAACAGC
>JAAYLU010000096.1 GCA_012521675.1 Synergistaceae bacterium
CCTCTGGTCGAACTGTCCGGGCAGGTACTCCAGGGCGAATGCCCGCTCGCCCTCGGACAGGTGAAGATCGGGACAGGTCAAGTCCTGGCGCGGGTCCGACAGGACGGTCCGAACCGCCTCCTCGAACTCCTCGCGCGAGACTCCCTCCACGTCGTAGCGGCGGAGCACCCGCACGCCCTCGAGCCTTTTCAGCCCGACGTACCCGGTCAGCTCCCCCAGGAGCTCGTCCGCCTCGACGGCCAGCCCCTTCTTCTCCGTGAACACTCTAAAGATCATTGCGGACTCCATTCAGGCCCAGGGCCTTAGCTCCTACATCGCGGCGCACGGTCTTTCCCCTGAAGTCGATCGCCTCTACGCCCCGATAGGCCGAGCGTATCGCCTCCTCCAACGTGCCTCCGATGGCGGTGACGCCCGCCACTCTCCCGCCGGCGGTGACCAGCCGTCCATTTTCGCGGGCCACTCCGGCGAAGTGGACGACGGCATCCGTGTCCTTCATCTCTATCGGGAAGCCCTTCTCGAAGCTCGCCGGATAGCCGCGCGAGGTCAGCGCCACGCAGCAGGCGTGACGGTTCGAGAAGCGGACCTTCTCGTCGCGAAGGGTTCCCCGGCGGCACGCGATCATGGCGGCCAGCAGGTCGCTCTCCATAAGCTCCAGCACCGGCTGAGCCTCCGGGTCGCCGAGGCGCGCGTTGAACTCCAGCACCTTGGGGCCGTCCTCGGTCAGCATCAGCCCGATGAAGAGGCAGCCCCTGAACGGGCAGCCCTCCGAGGCCATCGCGCGGATGGTCGGCAGGCAGATGGTATCCATCGTCGCACGGGCGACCGCCTCGGTGTAGTAAGGATTCGGGGCGACCGCGCCCATTCCGCCGGTGTTCGGGCCCTCGTCTCCCTCCAAAGCGCGCTTGTGGTCCATGGCCGAGACCATCGGGACCGCAGTCTCGCCGTCGGTCAGCACCAGCAGAGAGATCTCCGGCCCCTGGAGCATCTCCTCGACGATCACGCGCCTCCCGCTCTCGCCGAAGGAGCCCTTTTCTAGCATGTCCCTCAGAGCGGCCTCCGCCTCGGGCAGGGTGGAGGCTATGACCACTCCCTTGCCTTTGGCCAGGCCGTCCGCCTTCACGACCAGCGGAAGCGGTTGGGAGCGAACGTAGTCGAGCGATTCCCCCAAACATTCGAAGACGGCGAAGCGAGCCGTGGGGATTTCGTGCCTCTCCATCAGTCCTTTTGAGAAGGCCTTGCTGGACTCTATCCTGGCCGATTTGCCGTCCGGGCCGAAGCACTGTATGCCCGCCGCCTCCATGTCGTCCACCAGCCCGGCCGCAAGCGGGTCGTCCGGGGTGACCACGCAGAAGTCCACTCCGTGTTCAAGCGCGGTGCGCACCGCGAGGGGCTTGTCCATCGGGTCTCCGGGCAGGCACTGCGCCTCCGCCATCCCCGGGTTGCCAGGAAGGGCGAACACCGCCTCCGCAAGGGGGCTCGCGGCGATCTTCCTGACCACGGCGTGCTCCCGCCCGCCGGAACCTATCACCAGGACCCTCATGCCGCGCCTCCATCACGAAGGCGGAACAGGGCGCATGAGTCGACTGACAGCATTTATACTCCTCCTTGCAGGATAAGATGTCTGCAGTATCGCTCCACGGTCCGCGGAAGCAGTCGCCACTCGACCTGCTCCATGACGCGGCGCTGAAGCGTCTCGGGGGTGTCCCCATCGAGCACCGGCACGGCCTCCTGGGCCAGTATCGGGCCGCCGTCCGGGATCTCGTCCACAAGATGAACCGTTGCGCCGGTGATCTTCACTCCCCTGCGGAGGACGGACTCGTGAACGCGCAGGCCGTGGAAGCCCTCGCCGCAGAAGGACGGGATCAGCGACGGGTGGACGTTGATGATTCGGTTTTCAAAGCTCTTGACGAAGCCGGGGGACAGGATGGTGAGAAAGCCGGCCATGACCAGCAGCTCGATCCCGCGCTCCTTTAGCGAGGCAAGCATCCCGGCCTCCATCCGCGGCCGGCCGAGCGAGACACGGTCGAAGGCCAGGGCCTCGACACCCGCCCTCTCGGCCCGCTCAAGCGCCTTCGCGCCCGCTCGGTCGCTCAGCACAAGGGCCACTCGGGCGCTGGGCATCTCCCCGACCCCCTGCGCGTCGAGCAGCGCCTGGAGGTTGGTTCCGGATCCGGACGCGAGAACGGCCACGCGGACGAAGCCGCTCATCCGCAAAGCCGAACCCCCTCGGAGCCCTCGGATACGCGCCCCATCGGGAAGGGAGCCTCGCCTTGCGAGGAGAGGATCGCAAGGGCCTCGTCCCCGTGCTCCGGGGCCGTGACCGCGCACATGCCCACCCCCATGTTGAAGGTGGAGAACATCTCCTCCATCGGGATGCCTCCCCTTTCGGCCAGGAGGTCGAAGATCGCGTGCGGACTCCAGGAGGCCGTGTCCACGTCCGCCCGCAGCCCGTCGGGCAGGGCGCGCGGCAGGTTCTCGAAAAAGCCGCCGCCCGTGATGTGAGCGATCGACTTGACCAGCCCCTCTCGGAGCAGTTCAAGCGCCGGGCGCACGTAGATGCGAGTCGGGGCCAGCAGGGCATCGCCGAGGGAGACGTCGCCGAGCTCCTTCAGCGGGGCTCGGAGATCAATCCTCTCGACGTCCAGGGCCTTTCTCGCCAGGGAGAAGCCGTTCGAGTGCAGCCCGGAGGAGGGCAGCCCTATCAGCAGATCGCCCGCCCTAACCCTTCCCCGGTCCAGGATGTCGCCCTCGTCCACCATGCCGACCGCGAACCCGGCCAGGTCGTACTCGTCCTCCGGGTAGAAGCCCGGCATCTCGGCCGTCTCGCCTCCTATCAGGGCGCAGCCGGCCTGCACACACCCCTCCGCGACTCCGGAGACGATCGCGGCCACTCTCTCGGGCACGTTCCTGCCCAGCGCGAGGTAGTCCAGAAAGAAGAGGGGTCTCGCACCCGAGCAGATTATATCGTTGACGCACATGGCGACGCAGTCTATTCCCACGGTATCGTGCCTGTCCATGAGGAAGGCGAGCTTCAGCTTGGTGCCCACCCCGTCGGTGGCCGAGACCAACACCGGCCGCCTCAATCCCCCGAGGTCCGGGGCGAACAGGCCGCCGAATCCACCTATGTCGGACATCACGCCCGGTATGCGGGTGCGAGCGACGCTTTCCTTTATAAGCTCCACCGCGCGGTAGCCCGCGTTGATGTCCACACCCGCCAGTCGATAGCTGTCGGACTTGCTCTTCATTCGCACCCCTCCACGCGCACAAGGCGCTTGCCGTACCTGTCCCTCTCGAGCGTGTCCGGGACCTCCGTCGGGTAACGTCCGTCGAAACATGCGGTGCAGAAGTTGGACTCGGGGATGGGGGCCGCGATGCGGCGCACTCCGTCCAGGCTCAGGAAGCCCATGGAGTCCGCGCCGATGAGCCCGCGTATCTCCTCCTTGCTGTGCCGACAGGCTATGAGCCCCTCGCGCGATCGTATGTCCGTGCCGTAGTAGCACGGGTGCAGAAAGGGCGGAGCGGTGATCCGCACGTGGACCTCCTTTGCGCCCGCCTCGCGCAGCATGCGGACTATCTGGCTGCTGGTGGTGCCGCGCACTATGGAGTCGTCGACCAGGACCACCCGCCGACCCTCCACTACGGAGGCTATCGGACTGAGCTTGATGTGGACGGCGGTCCGACGTTCCTCGGCAGGGTCTATGAAGGTGCGGCCTATGTACTTGTTCTTGATGAAGCCAAGCCCGTAGTCGATGCCCGACGCGCGAGCGTAGCCGATGGCTCCGTCGATACCGTTGTCCGGCACGCCGACGACTATGTCGGCCTCCACCGGACACTCCCGCGCCAGTATCTCCCCCGCCTTCGTACGCGCGCTGTGGACGCTGGCTCCGTCCAGCACGGAGTCGGGCCTTGCGAAGTAGATGTACTCGAACACGCAGATGCTTGTGCGCTCGGCGCCGCACCATCGGGTGCCGCTGCGCATCCCCTGATGGTCGAAGATCAGTATCTCGCCCGGCCTGACGTCGCGCGCCAGCTTCGCTCCCACCGTCTGAAGCGCACACGATTCGCTGGCCACCACGAAGCTCCCGTCCGGACGAACCCCGTAGCAGAGCGGACGGAAACCGTTGGGCCCCCTGGCGGCCACCATCTTGCGCGGGGACATCAGCACGAAGGTGTAGCTGCCCTGAAGGCTCTCCATCGCTCGTTCGACGGCCTCCTCGATGCTGTCGGAGGTCAGGCGCTCGCGCGTTATCGCGCAGGATATGATCTCCGCGTCGCCCGTCGTGTGAAAGATGAAGCCGCTCTCCTCGAACTGCTCCCTCAGGCGCGAGTAGTTGGTCAGGCTGCCGTTGTTGGCCAGCGCCATCCTGCCCTTGCGGTGCTCGATCACGATGGGCTGCATGTTGATGCGCCCTCTTTCGGAGTGCGATCCGTACCTCACGTGCCCCACGGCCATGTTGCCGCGGCCGAGCGCGGACAGAGCGCGCTGCGTCATCACGTCGCGCACCAGCCCCGCGTCCTGGTAGAGCCGAAACAGCCCGTCCTCGTTCACGGCTATCCCGCAGCTGTGCTGTCCGCGGTGCTGCAGCGCGCACAGGCCGAGATAGCAGTCCTCCGCCACGGGCCCCTGATCCCGGCGAAATACTCCGAAGACGCCGCACTCCTCGCGAAGCGAGCTCATGACCTGCCTTCCGTCACCCTGCGGGAGAGGTCCATGGGCTCTACTTGCCGTCCGTCCTCCATAACCCGCATGTTGCCGGCGGAGACCTCGTCCATCAGGAGGACCTCGCCCCCCGCTACGCCGAACTCAAGCTTGATGTCGTAAAGCTCCAGCCCGAGCAAGGCCAGATCGTCCGCTATAAGGCCGGTTGTCTCCCTGGTGCGGGCCGCGATCAGCTCGTACTGATCCCCGGAGAGGATGTCGAGCGCGGCCAGCCCCTCTCGGGTGATGAGAGGGTCGCCTCTTTCGTCGTCCTTAAGGGTGAACTCCACGTAGTCGTCGAGAGGGGCGCCGGGTTCAATGTACGTGCCGTACCTGCGGATGAAGCTGCCCACGGCGCGCCTGCGGCAGATGACCTCCAGCCCCCTGCCGAACGGACGCGCCATGCGCACGGTCATCGTGCCCGCCTCCTGGTCCGCGTCGATGAAGTGGGTGCGCACGCCACCCTCCTCCAGCAGCTTGAAGTAGCGGGCGCTCATGGCGAGATTGGCCCTTCCCATCCCGTCGATGGACAGGGCGACGCTGTTGGCGCCGGGGTCGAAAACCCCGTCCACGCCGGTGACGTCGTCCTTGAAGCGAAGCAGCGCTCGCTCGTCGTCCAGCCTGTAGACGTCCTTGGTCTTGCCCCTGTAGAGAAGCTCCATGATCGTCATCCTCAAGCGTCGCGGGCGCCGGCGAGCTCCTGCTTCAGTCGGCGATTGGCCTCCAGCGCGTCCTGCTCCATCTTCCCGCGCGCGGCGCGAAGCTTTGCCGCCAGCCCGTCGTCGGACAGGGCCAGCATCTGCACGCAGAGGAGCGCCGCGTTGGCCGCGCCGCCCACCGCGACCGTGGCGACCGGGATGCCGGTGGGCATCTGAACAGTGGCCAGCAGCGCGTCCATGCCGCCCAGCCCCCCGGATGCCACCGGGACTCCGACCACAGGCAGGGTGGTGTTCGCCGCGACCGCCCCGGCCAGGTGAGCGGCCATCCCTGCGATGCATATTATGGCGCCGAAGCCCTCGTCCCGAGCGGAGGCGGCGAACGAGGCCGCCATCCCCGGAGTCCGGTGCGCGGAGCAGACGAGCACCTCGTGCGGCACACCGTATGACTTCAGAACCTCAAGCGCCCTGTCCGCAACCGCCCGGTCGGACAGGCTGCCCATCAGCACTGCAATCTTCTTCATCATGGACCTCCATACTTGACTATTAGTCGGCTTAGAGATAAGAGTGGAAAACGACACTATCATAATAACTCCGCTCGACTAGTGTCAAGAAGGGACTTCGACCTATTTTTAAAGACTGAACATTTATCGAATAAACGGTGTTTATGAAAGGTAGTTAATCGAGGATGCCAGAGGGAGAGTTGGTCGTTTGGATGACGATATTCAGTAATTCCGAGCGAACGCCCCTCTTGTCATCCCGAGCGAACGCGAGGGATCCCGGTTTTCAGTCGTCAACCGCCCGAGGGCTTGTTTTTACAGCGTTTCAACGTGCTGCATTCGTTCTATCTTGAAGATGCTGTGGCTGATAGAGAGCTCCTCCGCTATGTCCAGCTCCACCAGGGGGGCGAAAAAGTTCGCGCCTCCGTACACGAGCATGTAGCCCCTGTTGCGGTCCTTGTAAGTCATCAGGTAGGACTGAGGGATCTGGGCCTTTAGCTCGATAGTTCCGCCGAGGAAGCCGGCTTCCTTGGTTTCCAGTATTTGAGCCACCTCGTCGAAAAAGACGGAAGGAAAGGTCTTAATGGCCGCGGTGGCGAGACCGCTTCCCGTGTTGGCCACGCTCCACATGGAGGTGTACTTGCCACGTATGAGGAGTTCGCCGGGGCTCAGGGTGGTGCCGGAGTGCGAGATAATATCGGCGATGCCCCTCGGGACGCCGTTTTCTATATGCAGGAGCACGGTCGCGCTTGTCTCCGTGGGTATGCGGGCCTGCTGGAGCAGGATGTCGTAGTTGCGACTTGACACCCCTATCAGAGCTTTTTTTCCCTCGGGTACTTCATAGTTCCACATTCTCTGCCCGTGGTTAAGAAGCCCCATCCTGGCGGAGAGTATCGCCCCGCTCCCGGATACGGTCCGCAGGATCTCCAAGGCCTTGGGTACCCGGGGCTCGTCGACCATAAGGGTGTTGACCATTATGTTTCCCCTTCCCGACGCACGGGAGTAGTCGCACTCCAAGGAGAGTCTTTCCGTCTCCATGGCCAGCCCGCCTATCCTGTCGAACACGAAAAGCATCTTCGCCTCTGCTATTCCGCCGTCGGTAAGAGCGACGCCCCGGTTTCCGTACCGCCGCGCGAGCCCTCTTTTCTCCAGGTTTGTTATATGGTACCTGATAGTTCTTGGCTCCACGTCCACCCCTCGTTTTTCGAGGGCCCTCTTCAGGTCCACCGAGGCCTGGAGCTTTCCGCTGAAGTAGAGCGCCCGCAGAATCTCGATCATGGTCTCGGAGTAGCCTTCTCCACTGAACACTGTTACGCCTCCCCTGGTCGCGGCGTCCGCGTAGCCCCGATTTTTAGCTCGGACGTAGTCTCAACACGGAACTCTTTTACCGCTTGCTTTCTTTTCTTATATTTCAGATCCAAGTCTCCGCTTAAGGATAAAACATGGACCAAGCCCGATCAGCTCCATGTTTTTATACCATTTTCATCTTGTCTTGACAAGTCGACGCCTATGCTAGTATTATTAAGCCACTAAAACTTCGGCAATCTATTACCGTAGTCTGTCTTTTGCGACCGTTAATAAATAACAACCACGGAAGGAGACGTACCCATGAGGAAAGTTTCTCTGCTGGTTTCGACGGGCAATTTGGGCGACAACATCATCGAGAAGGGCACTTTCTACGAAGGTGTCAAGAGGGATATCGACTGCTTTGGGGCCGACGCGGGCACAGCCGACGCGGGCCCCGCATTTTTAGGCGCCGATATGCCTCACAACCCCGTCGAATGGGAGCACCACGACCTCGAGATCACCCTGGTAGAAGCCCGTAAAAAGAAGGTTCCCATGATCGTGGGGTCCTGCAGCACCACCGGAACGGACCGGGGCGTGAATCTGTACGCGGACATCATAAGAGCAGTTGCTAAGGAGCGGAAGATGGAGCCGTTCAAGATGGCCCTCATCTACTCGCAGGTCCCCATCGACACCATCAGGGAGCGGGTCGCAAAAGGCGAGAGCGAACCCCTGGGGGCTTCCTTTCCACTGACCGACGAAGTCCTCGATAACACCACCAACGTAACGGCCAGCATGGGGATAGAGCAGTTCACCCACGCCCTTGAGGAGGGCGCCGATGTGATCATTGCCGGCAGGGCCTGCGACGACGCTGTCCTGGCCTCCTACCCCATCTTCAGGGGCTTCGACCCGGGCATCAGCCTGCACATGGGGAAGGCGGCGGAATGTGCCTCGCTGGTCTGCTGGCCGCAAAAGGTAAAAGAATCGATAATCGCAACCGTGTTCGACGACCATTTCACAATCGAGCCCATGCACCCGGATCAGCAGGCCACGCCGCACAGCGTGGCGGCCCACTCGATGTACGAGCGGACGAACCCCTTTGTCCAGGCCCTTCCCGGGGGGATCCTCGACATGCACTCCAGCAAGTACGAAGCCCAGACGGACAGGATCTGCAAGGTCTCCGGAAGTTTGTTCGTGCCCTCTCCCGACGGCAGCTACAAGGTAAAGCTCGAGGGGGCGGGGGAGGCAGGGCACCGAGCATATCACATGGTGGGCATCAGGGACACCAGGGCGATCGACAACCTGGACCTCATATTGGCCGACACCAGGGCGAAAGTGTCCGACATCATAGGCCCTCACAGGGACGACCAGTACGAGCTCTTCTTCCACACCTACGGCAAGAACGCCATCATGAAAGAGAACGAGCCGGTGGAGGTCACCCGGTCCCACGAGGTGGCCATAGTCATAGAGGTCATCTCGAAGGACCTCGAGCTTGCGGAGTCGGTCGCGAAGTGCGCCAAGTTCCGCTTCTTCTACATGAGCTACCCCGGGCAGATGAACTCCTCGGGGGGCTCGGTGGCGTTGATAACCGACGAGCCCCTCTTTCCGAGGAACAAGTGCTACCAATGGACGGTGGACCACCTGATCACTCTTAAGGATCCTTTGGACCCTGAAATCTTCCGGTTCGTCTTCGAGACCGTCTCGGGGGTTTAGGACAGTGAATATCGACCGGGAGAACACCCTGCTCGCAAGACAGGCTAACTACTACGCCTCCCTGGGAACGGACGACATCCCCGGAGGGGTCATGGAAAAGGCCAGGCGGGTTCTGATGGACTTCCTGTGCGAGACTGCGGCAGGCTACAAGGAGGGGGAGCTGGCCTCCATATCCATCGACTACCTGAAGGAGACGGGCGGCGGGCAGGAGGCCACCATACTCTGCGACGGCACAAAACTGCCGGCGCCCTGGACCGCCCTCGCGATGGGAATCATGGCCCACTCCATCGAGCTGGATGACGGGCACAGGTGGGGGACGTCCCATCCGGCGGTTGCAGTCATCCCGGCAGTGCTGGCCATGGGAGAGAAGAGCGGCTCGTCATTTTCGGAGATACTGAAGGGAATAGTCATAGGCTACGACGCCATGCTGAGGGCCGCCAGGGCCATCAATCCCTCCCACTTGAAGCGGGGATTCCACTCCACCGGAACATGCGGCGCCATAGGAGCGGCGGCGGGCTGCGCGTCCATCGCGGGACTGCCCTCGGACAAGTTCGCCTACGCGATGTCCATGGGAGGGCTTCAGAGCGCGGGGCTCCAGGAGATGCTCCACGACCATCCGGGGATAAAGCCTCTGCAGCCTGGCAAGGCCGCCCTGGCGGGAGTGCTCTCGACCGAATTGGCCCTGAGGGGCGCCAAATCCCCCCGCACCCTCTTCGAGGGGCAGCACGGCTGGCTCAAGGCCATGTGCGACGGCGAGTACTCGGAGGAGGGGCTGATGGGCGACCTCGGCACCAGGTGGGAGATACTTCTTACCTACACCAAGCTGTACCCGACGTGCAGGCACTGTCACGCCGCCATAGACCTGGCGCGCGAGGCGAAGAAGACGCTGGAATGCACCGAAAGGGACGTTGAATCAATCAAGATAAGAACCTACAGGCTGGGCATAGTGGAGGTGGGACAGGTCTTCCTGCCGTCCAACTTCGAGGAGGCCATGTTCAGCATGCCCTTCTCCCTGGCCCTCGCCCTCCGGACCGGCAACGTCACGCTCCAGGACTACACCCCCGAGCTGTTGGCCGACGAGGAGCTTCGTCGGGTCGCATCGGCCGTGACTATCGAGGAGGACGAGAGAATGAACGCCCTGTACCCGGAGGAGAGGGGCGCCTGGATGAGCCTCGTCCTGAAGGACGGCAGGACTTTCGAGAAGGGCATACCCGTCGCGAAGGGCGAACCGGAAAACCCCGTGATCGACCGCGATCTCATGGAGAAGCTGACGGCGATGCTGGCCCCGTACTACCCCGAGGAGTTCGTCACGGGGCTTTGGAAGATCTGCGTGGAGTCCGATGTCGAAGCCGTCGCCTACGGGGACATACTTGATCATTTCGGGAGGTTTCACAAGCCATGAGGACAAAAAACATATGCGACCTGGCCAGGACCATAAGAAGCAAGAACGCAGGCAGCTTCATGATAACCCTGGAGATAATCTTCGCCGACCGGGGGACATACGAGAAGGTCAAAGGATCCGGAGCGGTGACCCGCAAGGCCATCGCCGACGCCTACGGCCTCCCCGAGGAGAAGATCCTCGACTTCATGTTTTTCGACCCCGGCATGGGAATAAAGGCGAACCTGAAGCGCAATAGCCCCAGCGGCGGACCGGGCGAGACGGATGTCTACGGTTGCCAGCAGTACGCCCCCCTGTTCGCCCTGGAGATCCCCTGGGAGGACTGACGAGGGCCATGGCATCTCTAACAGAAAAACTGGCGGCCTTTTCGGCATCCCTGTCATTCGATTCGCTGCCCGAAGACGTGGCCTCCCAGGCGCGGCGATGCCTTTTGGACACGACGGGGGCGCTGCTCGCCGGAAGCAGGCTCTCCCTTAGCGGCAAGGCGGGACGCAGATTCGCGGAGAGGCTCGACGAGAAGGGCATCTCCATGGTGGCGGGCAGTTCCATGAAGAAATCCCCTATGACGGCCGCATTCGTAAACGGCATGGCGGCTCATGCCCTGGAGCTGGACGACGGCACTAAGTACGCTACATACCACCCGGGCGCTTCGATCATCCCCGCCGCACTGGCCCTGGGAGAGGCCGAGCGCATCGACGGAAAGAGGCTGCTCGAGGCGATCGTCGCCGGCTACGAGACATCCCTGCGGATCGGCACTGCCATCAATCCCGGACACTACCTAAAGGGATTCCACCCCACCGGCACCATAGCCACCTTCGGGACGACCACCGCTGCGGCGAAGATCCTCGGCCTGACGCCCGAGCTCGCCGTCCACTCGCTTGGCATCGCGGGAAGCCTTGCCTCCGGGATCAACCAATACGAGATAGACGGTTCTGTGTCGAAGCACGTCCATCCCGGCAACGCCGCCAAAAACGGCATAATGGCCGCCATGCTGGCACGTGACGGAATCACCGGCCCGACGGAGATACTGGAGGGTCGGCTGGGCTTCTTCCACTGCTTCGCCGACGATGTGCAAGAGGGGATAGTGGACGCCGACCTTGGCGAGGACTGGCATATCCTGCGGATCTACTTCAAGCCGTACTGCTCTTGCCGATACGTTCACTACGCCATCGAGGCCACGCAGAAAAATCTTGAACAGCACCCCTTCACGCCGGAGAGCATCGAGTCGATCGTAGTTAGGACGCACCGCAACGCCAAGCAGGGCTCCGATATCCCCGACTACCGCTCCCCTCTTCACGCGAGGCTGAGCATACAGTACGGCATAGCATCAATACTGGTTCGCGGCAAGGCGGGAATCAGGGAGTACGAGGAGGAGGCCATCGCCGACCAGGAGGTCAGACGGGTCTCGGACATGGTCAGGATAGAGGTGGACGACGAGATCCAGAAGGTCTACCCCAATCCCCGCTCCATGATAGTGGAGATTAGGGACAAGAGGGGCGTCGTCGCGTCCACCAGGATAGACCACGCAAAGGGAGACGCGGAGAATCCGATGTCCGACGAGGAGCTATTTGAGAAATTCCGGGATGTTACAGGCTCGGTCATGGACGGCGAAAGGACGGAACAGATCATGGCCGCGGCCATGTCTATAGAGGGCCGCGGGGAAATATCATCCTTCGCGGAGATGCTCCACATCCGATAGGGAGGAATGGACCGTGATGGACACAATCAATGCAAGGCTGTCGAAATTCTCGTCGGAGTACCGGTACGAGGACATCCCCAAGGAGGTGCTCGACCACCTGAAGAACGTGCTTCTGGACAACTACGGATGCGGACTCTTCGGCTCCACGACCATGTGGATGAAGATCTACCGGGACGTGCTTGAGAATATGACCGACCGGGAGGAGGCCTCCATATGGGGGACGAACCGCAAGACCTCCGTGGTAAACGCCATGATGCTCAACGGCTCGGCGATCAATTCGTTCGAGCTCGACGATACCCACACCGACGGAATAATCCACGTATCCACCGGAGTTCTGGGCTGCGTGACCGCCTTTGCGGAGATGCTCGGCAACGTCAGCGGGAAGGACTTCCTCACCGCCACGGCACTGGCCTACGAAGTGGCCTGCCGGGTTGCGGCCCCTGTGGGCATGGAGATTGCCCACCAGGGCTGGAACAACACTGGTACCTGCTGTCCCTTCGGCTCCACCGCCGGCGTCGGAAGGATGCTGGGGCTGACGACGGAGCAGATGGGGCACGCCATGGGAATCGCCGGCAACTGGGCCGGAGGCCTCCAGGCGGTGCAGTTCGCCTCGATGGCGAAGAGGATAGTGCCCTCCCGATCGTCTGAAGGCGCCATACTGGGCGCCCTGCTGGCCCAGAAGGGCTTCACCGGCATAGAGGACGTCTTCGAGAACAAGTTCGGCGGCTTCTATAACTGCTTCACGGACGACGTATACGATGTCGAGCGCACAAGCGGCGACCTGGGCGACAGGTGGGAGCTTATGGGCATCGGCCTAAAGTTCTACTCCACGTGCCGCAGCAAGCACACCACGATCGGGGCCCTGCGCCGATTCCGGGAGGAGAACCCGGATATAACTCCGGACGACATCGTGAAGGTCGTCGCGCGCACCACGTCCATCAC
>JAAYLU010000097.1 GCA_012521675.1 Synergistaceae bacterium
CTCGATCTCCCTTTACGGCTTCATACCCCCCCTTCTAGTGCTTCTCCTGGCGCTTCTGAAGATTCCGGCCATCCCGGGGATAGTGGCCGGGATGCTTGCAGCCGCCGTCATGGCTCTCTTCCAGGGAGCGGGCGTGACCACAGTCATGGACTCGCTCTACACGGGCTACGTCCCCTCAACCATCGCTGAAGTGGCCGGCGCGGGCGATATCGCCTCGGTCAATGAACTGCTGAAGGGCGTGCTCGCCTTCTCGGCGGAGGGGTTTGACTCGGTTGTCGAGGTCGCCGACATGCTCAACGGTCTTCTCGAAAGAGGGGGACTGACCGGGATGCTCGACACTGTCGCGCTCATCCTGGTGGCGCTCGTGCTCGGCGGGATAATGGAGACACTGGGCTTCCTCGAAGTACTGCTCGAGAGGATGATGAGGGCCGTGCACTCGGTCTTCGGCCTGGTCGCGTCCGTCGTCGCGTCCTGCGTGTTCACGAACATGTTCCTGGGCGACCAGTACCTCGCCCTGGTCATGCCGGGCAGGCTCTTCAAGCCCGCCTTCGCTAACTTCGAGAAGGACGGGAAGAGGCTCGACCCGCGATTCCTCTCCAGGACCCTGGAGGACTCGGGAACCATGACCTCCGTCCTCGTGCCGTGGAACACCTGCGGCGCCTACAACAGCGGAGTGCTCGGCGTCCCCACCCTTTCCTACCTTCCCTACGCCTTCCTCAACTATCTCAACCTGGTAGTGGCGCTCGTCATGACCGCCCTTGGGATAGGCATACACTGGGCCGAGGACGAGGAAGAGGGGACGGTTTAGGCCTTGGAGAAAGTCCTTGAAGGCAGAGGAACAAACTTCCCTCTTTGGATAAAGCTGTCCGGCATGGGAGTGGGCGTGCTGCTGCTGGGCGACGGGTTCCGCAAGTTCATAGAGGGTGGCTTTTCGGGCGCGTTCGCCGGCATAATAGTCGGCTCGGCCTGCATATACATCACCGGCTATAAAAAACAAGTCGCCCTTACCGAGTCCGGTTTCTCTCGCAAGAGAATCTTCTGGGGAAAGGGGAGGGTGGACAGCCTCTCCTGGGACGAGATGGAGGAGGTCGTACTCTTTCCGTCGGACTCGGGCACCACCGTCCTGCTGCCGTTCAAGGACAGGGGATGGAGGGTCTTTCTTCCCGGGATCGCCGAGGATGAGGTCAGAGACCACATCTCTCGGTTCGGAGGAGGCGTGTCCGTCAGAACCGGAGAGGCGATTGCAGACGAATGATCGGGCTCATAATGGAGGGACTGAACGTCCCTCCTCTGTTTTCATCTGATGAATGAAAGGAAAGTATCCATGGTGCAAAAGACAAAAGTGCAACAGGTCCTGGAGCTGGGGCAGAGCATCTGGTGCGACTACCTTAGCAGGGACCTGCTAAGAGGCGGAGGGCTCGACAGGATGATAGAGCAGGGCGTGCGTGGAGTCACGACGAACCCCTCCATATTCGAGAAGGCTATCTCCGGTACCTCCGACTATGATGACGACATCCGCCGCTTGACCGCCGAGGGGCTGTCAGCCGAGGAGATCTGCACGGCCCTCACCGTAGAGGACGTCCGAGAGGCCGCCGACAGGCTCCGCCCCGTGTTCGAGTCAAGCGAAGGTTCGGATGGATTCGTCAGCCTCGAGGTCAGTCCTCTCCTGGCCGACGACGAGCAGGGCACCATCGACGAGGCCGCGTGCCTTTTCTCCATGCTCGCCAGGGAGAACGTCATGATCAAGATCCCCGCCACCCCGGCGGGAATCGAGGCCATCCGCAGGAGCATAGCGAGGGGGATAAACGTCAACGCCACCCTGATCTTCTCCAAGGGCTGCTACCGCAGGGTGCTGGAGGCCTGGCTCTCCGGCCTGGAGCAGAGGACGGAGGCCGACCTGCCGATTTCCGGTATAGCCTCCGTGGCTTCCCTGTTCGTCAGCAGGATCGACACGGCCGTCGACAAGCTGCTCGAGGGTAGCGACGCGCAGGAGCTAGCGGGTCATATAGCCGTGGACAACGCTCGCGCCGCCTACGCCTCGTTCGAGGAGACGACCAGTACTAAGAGATGGGAGGTCCTGGCCGCAAAGGGAGCGATGTTTCAGAGACCGCTCTGGGCCAGCACCGGGACGAAGAACCCGGCATACTCTCCGACACTCTACGTCGATTCCCTCATAGGGCCTAACACGGTGAACACAATACCGCCATCGACCTTCGAGAAGTTCCTCTCGGGCGGCAGAACGGAGCTCTCCGTCGCATCGGAGAGGGAGGAGGGGGTCAGGCGCCTCTCGCGCCTCGCCGCATCGGGGATCGACCTTGACGCAGTCACGGCGCGTCTCCTCGAGGAGGGACTGGAGGCCTTCACCTCTGCCTACAGGGCGCTGCTAGCCGAGATCGAGAAGAAGCGAGAGGCCTTTTCACGCTCGTGACAGTTGACATATCCAGCGGGGCTCTATATAATACTTCCGTTTGCGCATACGGGGCTATAGCTCAGTTGGGAGAGCGCTTGAATGGCATTCAAGAGGCCAGGGGTTCGAGTCCCCTTAGCTCCACCATTTCGTTGGATCAGGCCGTCCGGTGAGATCGGGCGGCTTTTCTTCTTTCCTTGCTGCAAATCATTAATAAGAGGGGGAAAGACATGTCGCCGAAGGGGTTCCATTTCATAGTCGAGGCATCAGGGTGCGGACCGGTCATATCTCAGGTGGACAGACTGCAGGAAATACTTGTGGAAGCTGCAAAAAGGGCGAACACCCAGGTGTGGTCCGTATCGTTTCATCGCTTTCCTCCCGACGGGGTGAGCGGTGTCGTGGTCATCAGCGAATCGCATCTCTCCATCCACACGTGGCCGGAGGTCGGCTACATGGCGCTCGATATCTACACGTGCGGAGAGGACAGCAAACCGGAGATCGCGGTCGACTACGTGCTTGAACAGATAGGCGCAAAGCACACCCATATCACGGAGATCTCCCGGGGCCTCGACGACGGCGACCTGGAGTACTACCACTCCTTCACCACCTGGCAGGAGGTCCTGCAGAGGAACAGCACGGCCTAAGGAAAACATGCCCCGAAGACAGAGAGCGGCGTACGCGATCACATCACGTACGCCGCTCATTTTTCCGTTTCATGCGGCCTTGGCGGCCCGGTCAGCGGGCTACTTTGCTCACGTAGGAGCTGGTCATCACGGAGAGCAGCCCTCCGTAGCTGACGTCGAATTCCATCACGTCTCCGACCTTGAGCGGGCGCTTGCAGCGGGTGACGTCCAGCAGCATGTGGTCGCTGCTCGCGCCAATTATCTCCGCGCCCTCGTCCCTCGGGAACAGGTTCTCGATGCGCGCGTCCTGCCTGCCCAGCGCCAGGATCGCTCGCTTCATCATGCCCTTGTCCTCGAAGACCGGCTTTTCGCCGAACGCGTCCATTCCTATCTCACCGATGGGCATGGAGGGCTTCTCCTTCAGCTCGATGATCTCAACCGCAAGGGTGAAGACATCCCTGTGGGTTCCCGGGATGTGGGTTCCATCGGCAGTCTCCAGTCCCAGGACTATCGACTCGCCGAGGCGAAGGAGGTTGACTCTGTCGGGGACCCCTCCCGCCTGCATCAGCTTGAGCGAGGACGAGTTGCCCCCCGAGACAATCTTCAGCTTCACGCCGCAGGTCGACTCTATCTCCCCTGCTATCTCCACCAGCTCGCCGAGGTTCTCTCTACTAGGCAGAACGCCCCCGTAGCATGTCAGGTTCACACCCACACCAGCGAGGTTGAGCCCGGGAAGCTTGACTATCTCCTGTGCCAGGGGAAGTGCGTCCTCTTTCAGAACTCCCTCGCGAAGGTCTCCCAAGTCGATCATCAGCAGTACGTCGTGAGTCTTCTCCGCGCGGACAGCGGCCTCTGATAGAGCCTTCAGAGTCGGAAGCTCCGAGTTGAGGCTGATATCAGCGAATGCGACCACCTCGTCCGCCCTGGATGGAGAGGGGAGCCGCAGAAGCATTTTTGGCAGGGGGATATCCTTCATCCTCTGAAGGTTCTCGACCCTGCTGTCGGCGAGGTACTGAACTCCGCTGGAGGCTTGAGTCTCCGCGAGCTCGGGGATGGCGCAATAGACCTTGGTCACCGCCGCCGTCTCCATGCCCTTGCCTTTGCAGAGCTGCGCCAGGTGGCGCGTGTTGTGGCGAAGCTTTTCCAGGTCGATGAACAGCGCCGGGTATTTTACTCTCGTCTCTGTCATTGCCTTGATTCTCCTGTCATCTCTATGTTTATGAGCCATCAGACGGCCCTGTTCACCGGGTTCTCTTCCGGGATTATGCCGAAGTTCTTCTTCAGCAGCTTCAGGGCGTCCTCCGGGTACTTCTTCGACAACACGCCGAGCGAGGCCATGATGTACTCGCCGTCGATCAGCGTCTTGACGCTCTCCGGCGGGTAGAGCTCGAGCCCCTTGTTCATGGTCCCCGCCGCCTTCAGGATCTCCATCCTGGCGGGAAGGCGGGTCAGCGCACCTCCGGTGCCTATCACGTACTCGACGGCCGTCAGGTCCTTGCCCTCGGCTATCGTCTTCTTTCCCGTGGCGGTGTAGTAGTGCCGGATCCTGCCCGCGTGACGCCGAAGTGAGAGCAACAGTGCCTCGCGGGTCATTCTCTCGACGAATCGAACCTCTTTGTCCGTCCGAGGTATCGGGCCCGCGCCCGCTATCAGGTCGTCGGCCTCGGGGAAGTCCGCGCGCAGCTTCTCCATGTCGACCTGTTCGGCTATGTGGTTCAAGTTGAGGTAGACCCCCAGGTCCCCCTCGACTGTTCTCTTGGCGATCGGCTCCGGGCTGACGGTGATGCTCAGTATCTTCTCGCTGCCCTCCGCGACGGAATGCACGTCCGTCGTCGCGCCCCCGACATCAAAGACGACCAAGTCGCCGAGCGCCTCCCTC
>JAAYLU010000098.1 GCA_012521675.1 Synergistaceae bacterium
GAGAGAGGGAAAGGCCTACGGAACCGCCATCGGCGCGGTCGCAAGGAAGCTTGCCTGCGTGGTGTACTCCGTTCTCAAGAGACGGCGGCCTTACGAGGTGCGATTGAGCGCGGCGGCCTGATCCCGCGTTTCAGGCGAGACGCCCGCCGCATGCCGGCGCCCCGCAGGTGCGCGACGGGTTCCCTCTGTGCGTTTCTCCTGACTTTCAAGTCAGCGGAACTGCTGGTATGTGCCCGTCCTCCGGTTGCGACGTCGACGGACTGATGTTATGTGTCCGTCGCTCGAGGTCATATTCTTGTGCCAAGGTTCGTGTCCGTAAATTGACCGATGGAAACTTATTATTGCGACTTTGCATTTTTCTCGTTTTGCCTCTTGACATCCGATAGCTGGTCTCGCGTTCGCTCGGGATGACACAAGCAGACGACCGAACGGGCGTTTTTTCCGTTCGAGTCGATCGCTTGGGCGGCATGTTTCTGGCCGCCTTCCCTAGGGCTCGGGATGGCTATACGGCCTTCCCCTGTACCTTTCCGCCCCCCTACTGCCCCAGCAGCGCCAGCACGTTTCTCGGCAGCTGGTTGGCCTGTGCCATCATGGAGTTGTTCGCCTGCACCAGGATCTGGATGCGCACGAAGTTCATCATCTCCTTGGCGTAGTCCAGGTCGCGCAGGCGCGAGTCGGCCGCGGACAGGTTCTCCGAGGCCACGGACAGCGAGGCGGTCGCGTGCCCCAGGCGGTTCACCAGGGAGCCTATGGTCGCCCTCTGCCGCGACACTCGGTCTATGGCCTGGTCCACCAGGGTGATGGAGCGCCCCGCGCTCATCCTGTCCGTGACCTTTATACCCCCGATGCCGAGCGTCTTCGTGTCCATCGCCCCGAAGTTGAGCAGCACGTCCTCCCCCTCGTTCGCGCCGATCTGCAGCACCGTGGAGTTGTCCGCCAGGTGGACCGTCCGGAAAATCTCCGGCTCCACCGCCGTGATGAAGCGGCCCGAGGCCTCGCTGTACTGGCTTCCCGCGACGCCTAGCAGCGAGCCGAGCCTCAGGCGCACCGCGTCCCCCCAGATTCCGCGCAGCTCCCCGCCACCGTCCACCTTCAGACCGTTAGCCACAGTCTTTCTAGTGTGGGCGTCGGTGATGTCTACAGTGTACATGTTCTCCTTCGCCTCGTTGATAACGACGAAGCCGAGGGCCTTCAAGATGTCCTCGTCCCCGACGAACTCGTAGGCGCCCTCGGATCCGGCTATGGCCGAGCGCAGCACCATCGTCCCCCGGACTGTCTCCATCGCGTTCTTATCCGTGATGGGTCCGGTGAGAGTGGCGTACTTCGAGTTTGACGGGGATGGGACGAAGTTCTGAAGCAGTCCCCCGCCGAGCTGGCGGTGGATGGTGTCGTTCAGCCTCTGCAGCAGCGACTGGATCTCCTCGTCGCCGTACAGGGTGAAGACCGCCTCGCTCTCTCCCTGCCGGATGACGACGCTCGCGGGCGTGTCGAGGAGGAATCTGCCGTTCTTGTCCCAGAACTGGGCGACCTCCCTGGTGGTGGAGTAGCGGTGAGCCACGCCTCCGTCGATCCCCTCCCGGTAGACGGAGCCGAACACGGCCGCGTCCCTCACGACCCGGGGGGTGTCGTCCGACGACGTGTCGCCGACCAAGGTTCCTCCGTTGAACGATCCGAACGAAAGGGAGAGTGTCCCGTCGTACACCTTCCCCTCGAAGGCCCCCTCTCCCATCGAGTCCTTCGGTGCGACCTGGTAGGTGCGCAGAGTGGTGGTCGAGTCGTCCAGCACTCCGTCGAAGAAGCGCCAGCTTATCGGATAGAGCCCCGGGTCCGTGTCCCCGCCGAAAAGGTTGATCTCGTCGACTGCGTATCGCTGGGATACCGGGTCCATCTCCGCCCTGCCGTCTGCCACCAGCGACAGGGTGAACCGGTCCCCTTTCCGCAGCCTCGTGACGTCGGTGAAGTCGAAGTGTTCGAACCGCAGCCCCTCGAAGCCGGGCGCAGCCGCCAGGACGAAGTCCTCGTTGCTGTTGTTCAGCCCCGTCGTCTCCGCCTCAATGTACCGGTACTCGCCGTTCCTGTCCACCACGTGCCCCTGCACGCGCAGGGTTACGCCGCCGTCCCTCTCGTCCAGCACGTCGAACAAAAGCACCGCGTTCCTCGTCTCGTCCGGGGCGTACTCCACCCGCTGCAGGAAGTCACGCTCCCCCTCGCCCTTCTTCTGGTCCTGGAAGAAGAAGCTGTTCACTATCGCCCCCGCCTCCGGGTTCGTCTTCCCCTGGTAGTTCACCTCCGCCAATATGAAGGGCATGTTCCCCGCTCCGCCCTCGCCCGCCCGTGTGCCGGCGGCGAAGCCGGTCGCGGCCACGTTGAGCAGCAGCTCCCCGGTGGAGACGTTGGTCACGCTGTTGCTGTTGTTCGGGTCCACGAAGAAGCCGAACATGCGCAGCCTGGTGTCCGGGTCCGCCAGCGGGTCGTCGTCGTAGAACATGTCCTCAACACCGGAGTCGAAGCGGTACTCCATGGTCCTGTGGGATGTCCTAGTCAGCCCCCACGGGTCGGCGTCCACTGTGATGATCGAGTCCGAGAGGAAGCCGGCCGGTACGCCGGGTGTCGCGTTCTCGTAGACTCCTCCCGCCCGCGCCGCTATGTTCACAACGAAACGGTCCTGCGGCATGGTCCCCACCGGCGCGAAGGCGTCGAAGCGGACCTCCCCCGCGCCGCCCCCGGCGTTCAGCACAAGCTGGTTCGCCGCGCTCACCGGGCCGTGGGCGTTCAGGTCGATGTCCTCCTCGAACTCGACCCTCGCCCCTGCGCGAGTGTAGCCCTTCCCCTGCACGTGGAAGGTCCCCGCGCCGGTGGCGGTGAAGAGCAGTGTGGCGTTGACGTCCTCCATCCTCCAGACCTCTATGGTCCCCGGAGGCAGCACGGCGGCGGGGGACTTGTCCCCCAGGTAGTAGGAGGCGTCCTCTCCGTACCAGGCGCGGGCGTACCAGCGGTCGTCGGCCTGCCCAGCAACGTCCCAGCCCGCGCCGGCGGCGTCGTACCTCTCTGCCGTGCGCAGGATGTCGGAGAAGGTCGCGCCGGCGATATTGTCGAAGCCGTGCTGGATGAAGGAGACATGCGAATTGTCGGTATTGTAGGTGCCGACGCCCGTCCTGAACATATGGGGGAGGTCGAAGGTAACACCTCCGATGCCGTCCAGCATACCGTCGTTGAACACCATGGACGCGCCGCCGTAGGTGGCCACGCCGTGGACCGGCGCCCCGAGGGAGGCCGAGTCGTATGTGGAGCCGGTCTGCCCGTCGCGGATGCGGAAGTCGAGCCTGTCGTGCGCCCCGACGGTCGCCGCCGAGGTGAAGAGGGCCCAGGAGTCGCCGACGGCGAGGTCGGTCGCGCCGGTGCGGTCGGGGATGTAGACGGAGGTGAAGGGCAGGTTACCGTCGGATGCCAGGGGGTTCGAACTACCCACGTCCCCCTCCCACCACCAGTCGGTGCGAGTGCCGTCAACAGCGTTGCCGTTCCTGTCGATGCCGGTGTAGTTCGTCACTACCCGCACCTGGTCGCGAGCCTGCCAGGTTCTGCTGTTCGCGGTGTTTGCGAAGGTGGTCGAGCCCGTGACTCCTATCGTGACTTCTCCCCCCATGAGCTGGGTGGCCCCGTTGCTCGCGCTGAACACCACCTCGCGCCGCTCCGGGGAGCCGTCCGTGTTCGTTATGCGGATCCTGCCGTCGTGGTGAAAACCGTCGTAGCCGGGGGTGTTCGCCGCGTCGATCCACGCGGCCGACAGGATATCAATGGCGTCGATGTCATCTAGCAACTGCTCGATATTTCGTCCTGCGGCCAGAGTGGCGTAGGTGTGGTCGTAGTCCCTGGATACGCCGCCCACGTCACCTGCGTTTCGCCCGAGGGTCTGGTTCCCTCCGAAGAGCTCTGTCACGGTGCTCCCCGCGCCCTGGGTCAGGGTCAGTTGGTAGCGGGCGGTAACGGAGGAGGTGCGCAGATCGATCCGCCCGGAGCCGCCCCCGGTGACCAGTTCGAAGACGTTGCCTCCGGGATTGGCCAGGTCGTCCAGTCCGAAGGCTGTGTTCGCCGCAGTCTGAAGGGCATCTTGCACCTCGTCGACTCGCATGTTGCCGATGTTGACGTTGGCCGTGTACCCGTGCAGCACTCTGTTGTAGCTTGTGGAGTTGCCAGCCAATAGAACGGCCCTACTGATCCCCATCTCCGTCTCGAAGGATACGGCTCCCGCGTCGGGCATGATCGTCAGGTTGTACGAGCCGGCGATGCCACCGGCTCCAGACGAGTTGTTGCTTATCTGGAGGTGCCGCACTCCGCCACCCTCGTCGGCCGCGGCGAAGTCGATGTTGTACGCCGCGAGCGCGCCGTCCAGCGCTGCGGCGGCCGCGACGATGTCGGAACCGCCGACCGCGACCACGCGGTCGTTCTCATAATCGCGCAGAGTCCCCGTGTGCGTCGTGCCGTCCGCGAGGTTCGCCACAGCTAGGCCGAAGTCCCCCGCTCCTCCGACATTCGTGATCGTCAGGTCTCCGCCGCTCGTGTTGTTGATGTTAATCTGCTGCTGCCCTCCAACCGCAGTCAACGTTGCGGTCCCCCAGCCGCGCAGGACCAATTCCGCGTTGATCGCGTTTCTGGCGCTTACGACGTCCATGCTGTTCAGGACGACAGTATACGTGTCCGTCCCGTCCGTGATTTCTATTGAGCTGGAGCTGGACGCCCGGAACGCCGTCCGCAGCGTCACCTGCTCCCCAGCGTTCGCCTGGTAGGTCAGCCCCAGGTTCGCGGTGGCCCCGGCCTCCGAACGGTAGTAGGTCTGCAGGTTCACGTCCCCGCTCAGGGTATCGCGGGGGTCCACCGCTCCGACCCGGAAGTGCGTCCACACGTTCGCGTCGTAGTCGTCCCGTACGTTGAATACCACGTTGCCGGGGGTCGGGTCGTGGGGATAAGGAGCTCCTCCCGGAGCGCCCGGCGTGACGCCCCCGCCCTGGGTCACGTTCACCGTCCCGTTCCCCGCGCCGCCTATGTCCGTCCAGGCAAGGCGCGTCTGCGAGTCCACCGGCCCGGCCACATTCGACGCATCCATCGACAGGTCCACGTTGCTGCGCCCCATCGGGTCGACCCTGTCGATTATCTCCGTCCCGAACACTCCCCCCGACACGTCGCCGTAGTGCGCCATGAAGGGCACCTCGTCCGCCACGCGCACCCGGTACTCGCCGTAGGGCATGATGTCGGGCAGCACGCTTGCCTCCAGCGCCTCCACTCCCATTACAGCCGCCGGATTGAATATCTCATTGCCGGCTGCGTCGAAGTAGCCTATACCGCCGAAGGGCACCTCACGTGTCTCCAGCCGGTACTCCCCCGTCGCCAGGTGCAGACTTCGCAGCCCGTGGAGGCCGGAGACCATCCCGCTCTCCGGGGACATCCGCAGCCCGTCGGAGACGGTGCCGTGCTTCAGGTAGAAGACGTTCGTCTTCAGCACCTCCGCCTCCCCTGCGGTCGGCGTGATGCGCAGCCGGTAGTTCCCCTCCTGGATCACGTTCTGGCCGAAGATGTCCTTGGTGCGCAGCGCGCCGTCCACAAACACCCTCACGTCCAGCGAGTCGGTGCTCCACAGCACCGCCGCGTTCCCGTCGAGCAGCTTTTTCCTGTTGAACTGGGTGGTGGAGGCGATCCGGTCGACCTCCTGCTTCAGCTGGTCAATCTCCTGCTGAATGTAGGTCCTGTCCTTGAGGGTTAGGGTGTCGTTGGCAGCCTGCACGGAGAGCTCGCGCATCCGCTGAAGCAGGGAGTGAACCTCCTCCAGCGCGCCCTCGGCCGTCTGCAGCATCGAGACGCCGTCCTGCGCGTTGCGCGCCGCCTGGTCGAGCCCGCGAATCTGCGAGCGCAGCTTCTCGGAGATAGCCAGCCCTGCGGCGTCGTCGGCCGAGATGCCTATCCTCAAACCCTCCGCGAGGCGGCGGACGCTCCTCTCCGCGCTTATGCCCAGCAGCTTGGCGGCGTTGACGGCCAGCAGCGCCGGGATGTTGGACATGATGCGCATAGCGTTCATCCTCCCTGGAAAAGCATTGTACAATGTACGGTATCCGCACCTCCACACGCTTGTTGCCGGATACGCTACATACATTTTCGGCGTCGTTCAACAGGAGGTTTAATTTCTTCCGTACGTAAGGAACTGCCTCAGGAGCGTGGGGAACCTGTTCTTTTGTTCCGCATCGCTGTCGTCCCGAAGCGGAGCGAGGGACCTTGTTGGGGCAGTAACACTTAACCGGGGTCCCTCCTCGCTACGCTCGTTCGGGACGACAAAAAACCGTCACGAGCGTAGCTTGTCGTCCCGAGCGAACGCGAGGGATCTTGCTTCGAGCCACCCACAATGCAAGATCCCTCCTCCCGTTGGTCGTTCGGGATGACACAAAAGACTGCACGTCGTTCGGGACGACAAGAGCCGCTAATCTTCCCCAGCCCCACCGCCGATACCAAACAGGCAGTCAAGAACATCCCGGAGGTGCGCGAATTGCCAAGAACGATGGATACCACGAGGTTCGGCCCCTTTGCAGTAGACGAGGAGGCCGTGCTCTCCTTTCCCCGGGGGATACCCGGGTTCGAGACTCACACCGAGTGGGTGATCGCCGGCGACGACGAAGCCCCGATCAAGTGGCTGCAGAGCCTGTCCGACGGCGACGTCGCCCTGCCGGTCGCTCGCCCCGCGGCCATAATGCACGAGTACTCGCCCCGCTTCGCCGACGAGGACCTGGAGGAAGTTCGCCAAGGCTCGGACGAGGGGCTGATCCTGCTGCTGGTCCTGTCGATCCCGGAGGGGCGCCCCTGGGAGATGACCGCAAACCTGCGCGCGCCCATCGTCCTTCAGCACATCCGCCGGGTGGGCAAGCAGATCATCTGCCTCAACGAGGACTACCCGCTTGGGGCAAGGGTCTTCTCCGACGAAGTGCGCGAGAAGATGGAGCGGCGCGCCCCCGCGACGGAGCCAGCCGCAGAAGGGGAGGAATGACAGGTGCTCGTCCTCTCCCGCAAGACCGGCGAGGCCATACGCATCGGCGCGGACATAGAGGTCTCCGTGCTGGATGTCCGGGGCGACACGGTGAGGCTTGGCATAGAGGCCCCGCGCTCCGTGCAGGTGTGGCGCAAGGAGATCTACGACGAAATCGTCCTCCAGAACATTCGGGCCGCGAAGGCTTCGCTCCCCGACGACCTGCTGGAGGCTATGAAACAGAAGAGCAGCGGAGGAGAGAACAATGGAAGATAAGACCGCCGCGGAGCGCTCCGAGGGGCTGGAGCGGGTAAAAAGGAGGCTGCCCGGCTTCATGGAGTGGCTGGAGGCCAGGTGGGAGGACGCCCGCCCGCTGGAGGTCCGCGCCTCCGGCAAGTACGACTGGCTTGTGGACGGCGACACTCCCATGGTGGACGACTACACGATAGAGGGTGGAAACATCGACGACCCCCGCCACACCATATGGATGATCATCGGCCTCGGAACCGGAAAAGCCCTCCAGAGAGTGTTGGAGAAGGCCGGCAACCACGTCGCGCGCATCCTGCTGGTGGAGGACGACCCCGCCGTGTGGAAGTGCGCCATGGTCAACTCCCCGCTGAGGCAGATAATCGCGTCGGATATTCGCGTGTTCCCCGTATGGAGCCTTGAGGAGACGGAGAGCGTCTGCAATCAGGCCATAGGCAACCCTATAATACTCGGCAGCGCGGACAGGACGCTATTCTTCGTGCACAAGGGTCAGGCGGATCGCGAGCCAGAGCACCCGAAGAAGGTGCTGGAAAAGTTCGCGGCCTTCATCCGCTTCCGCTACCAATCGCTGGGCAACAGCGCCGAGGACACACTAATAGGCTTCAACCAGATAGTGAGAAACTTCCCCAATCTTCTGCGCTCCTACACCCTGAAAGAGCTCTGGGGCAAGTTCGAGGACTACCCGGCCGTCATAGTCTCCGCAGGGCCGTCTCTCGAGAAGAACGTCCACCTCCTGAAGGAAGTGCAGGACAAATGCATAATCATCGCGGTGGACACGGTGCTGCGCAAGCTGCCTGCGATGGGGATAACCCCGCATTTTGTTGTGGCGATTGAGAGGGGTCGCCTCGTATACGACGCCCACTACGCCGATCTTCCGGTAAAACCCGAGGGAGTGATCCCGGTGAACTGCTCCGTCTGTCTGCCCGAGATCAGCGGGACTTGGGAGGGGCCTTTCATAATGACTTTTAAAATCCTGCCTTTGGACAGATGGTTCGCCGGTGCTACGGGCCTTTCGGTACTCCATTCAGGCTCCTCATGCGCTCACATGGGGCTTGGCATGGCGTTTGGTTTAGGGTGCAAGAAGATCGCCCTGATCGGACAGGACCTGGCTTTTTCACCCGAGGGAAAGACTCATACCGACGGCACATACTGGGAGGAGGGAAAAGAGGATCTCGACAAGTCAAACCCGGATATAATCGACGGACCGGGTGCTCTCGCTGGCAAGGTAAAGACGACAAAAGTTTGGTTTTATTTCAAGCAGATCTTCGAGCAGATTATATCGGGTTATAAAGGCGCGGAGGTTTACGATGCGACCGAGGGAGGGTTACTTATAGAGGGTACAAAGGTCGTAACCCTCGACGAGTTTCTGGCCGATAATGTTCGCGGCCTCCCGCCGCTGCCGGAGGAGCCCGTGGACATGTTGAGTTCTGTCCCGATGGAGGGGGAAGGGAAGCCTGACTCGCTCAAGGGTTTTCTCAAGGAGGCGGCGGACTCTCTGGATTCTTACCTCGATGCCCTTGAAGCCTTGAAAGACACCGTCGAAAAAGTTATGGCTGCAGGCTTGAGCGTCACAAGGCGCAGACGCAGCGCCTACGACACAGCCGCTGCGCTTGATCGATTGGTCAACATGAGTCCGATAATGACCTTCATCTTGCAGGCCCACATATCCGGTGCGGCCCGGGTGATAAACGAGAGCAAGCTCATGCAATCCTCCGACGAGTTGCGTACCTGGCGACAGGAGCTTGACGAGTTCACCGGCACGGCCGAGGCCGCAGGAAGTTCGGCGAAGGCCATGCTGAACACCATGATAGACTACATCGACGAGGAGCCCGAGCACCGCAGAATCTTCGAGGAGCTAGACTGCGCTGAGGGCCTGATGGAGGCCGATACGGCCGAGTTGGCCTGGGAGACCGCGCAGGAAAGAAAACTCCCCCTGTTCGCCATGTCGCTATTCAACAGGTTCGACTTCAGACAAGGGCATTGGAAATCGAATAACGCACTAGAGCTGGGCAGGCGCGCCTTGGAGTTGGGGTTCGTGGAAAGGTCGCGGAAGCTGCTCTCTTCCCTGATCCAAAATCCATCAACCCAGTCAGACCCATCCTTCTGGAACGACCTCGCCATCTCCTACTGTCTGTACGAGTTCGGCGTGGAGCCGGAGTTCGAGCAGGCCAGAACCGCTTTTCAAAAGGCGATCGCCCTTGACCCGACGAACGAGGAGCGAAGCCGCAACTACCTCGCCATGGAGCACATATTTCAAAGACGTGTCGAGGCGGCCTACAGGCACATCCCCGATCAGCGCAAGAACGCCGCCGCAGCAATAGGGTTCTCCTGGGAGAACGCCGGTCGGCTCGACAAGGCCGTCGAATGGTATCAGCGGGCTATTGATCTTGCCGGGGATGACGACAAATTTAGTTCTCAGGCACGGCAGGCCCTTGAAAGGAGCCGCGCGTCCGCAGCCCGCAGAGAGATGGCCGCTAAAGTATCCCGGCAGGTTGCCGATAACCCATAGACAGAGGGGAGTGATGCCCGTCGACGGGAAAGCATGGTCTACAGTGCGCTCATCCTAATAAAGCAACTCCTAAAGGATTAGGAGCAGGACCTTCAAGGAAGAGGAGGAAACAACAATGCGTATTTACCATAACATCCCGGCACTGTTCGCCTACAACGCAGTAAACGCCACCAACAACGCGCTTCAGAATTCCATCAACAAGCTCTCCACCGGTCTGCGGATCAACAGCGCCGCCGACGATGCGGCAGGGCTTGCCATATCCGAGAAGATGCGCGCGCAGGTGCGCGGTCTCGATCAGGCGGTGAGCAACAGCCAGGACGGCATATCCATGATCCAGACGGCGGAGGGTGCCCTCAACGAGACCCACGCCATACTGCAGCGTATGCGCGAGCTGGCTGTGCAGGCGGCCAACGACACCCTCACGTCGAACGACAGATCGTTCATCCAGCTGGAGATCGACCAGCTCAAGGAAGAGGTCGACCGCATCTCCAACACCACCCAGTTCAACAAGAAGAAGCTGCTTGACGGCTCCGCTGCCGTGCTCTGGTCCACCGACAAGCTGGACACCAAGGTCATCGTTCGCGGAGGACTCCGCGAGATAGACCAGTTCGGTCAGAAAGCGGTAGCCGAGGGCAACTACAAGCTCAAGATAGTGGCTGAGGCGGGGCGCGGCGAGATCCAGAAGAGCGACCTCTTCAAGATCAAGCACAAGGATGTCATCACCAACCTGATGATTCACCCGGACTCCAACGTCTCCGACGTAAGCGTCACAGGGCTGCCTGCAGGCGACTTCAGGATAAACCTGGGCTACGAGGCAGCGGCTCTGTCCGTGTATTATGCATCAGCCAGTACTGCTGTCGGAATCGGGGTTTCAGCGCTTGAATTCAATACCATCGTAAATGCGACGGTGGCGGTGGGCTGGGTCAAGCTGGTCGTCGAGGAAACCGACGGCTTGGCAGTTGACTTTGCGATCAACTACAATGTGGTCGGCACTGCGGGAAGAGCCTGGGGAAAGGCCGCCGCAGCGGGAGTTGGGAATGGCGCTGTTGTCACTCTTAACGCCCTCAACGGGTTGGGATGGGCAGCGAACAACTTGACAACCCTTGTCGACGCAAATGTGGGGTGGGTCAGGATCAACGGTTCAGTGATGGACGCTCAGTTCCGCGTGGACGGCACGTACAGGGCCGGCACCGCCGCGAGCATTATAGACCTCGGTGCCAGCGATATGCTCTTGGGTAACAATAATGTGAGCCAGCTTTGGCAGGTCAAGGAGGCGGACGACTCCCACGTCATATTCCAGATCGATACGAGGTCGTTCTCTTTCAGCGGCGGGACCAACGTCGAGACCAAGGAGCTCGTGATTTACTACGGGCAGTCCTACGCTGCGGGCGAGGATTTCTCCGGAACCATCGCCGGCTTCAGCAGCTTCGAGAACGTAGGCGGCGACATTGGCTTTACGAAGATCGTCCTGACGGATGTCGCCAACCTGAAGGCCGGCGACAAGTTTGTCCTTGGAGCGGAGGCCCTGACAAACGAAAGAGTGGCTCGCAACGAGGCCGATGTTGTTGCCAAAATCAATACGGCTGACTGGCCGTACGGTTGGCCTGCGGATATTACCGCGACCTACAGCTTCCGGGACGATGGGTTGCCCGAGGGTAACTATTCGTTTAAGCAGTTCTATCTGAACGAGGACACGGGAATCTCCTACGACAGCGAGATCAACATGGCGGTGAAGGGCGGCGGAGCGCGCTTCGGAGGCAATGGCGTCCTTCTCAACCCGGCGATCTCCTTCCACTCGACCTACATCGGCGAGGTTGCCAACGGCGACGTCAAGCTCTGGGATCTGGACAAGTTCTGGGACGCCAACGGAAAGTTCATGATCGACGACCCGCAGAACATCACCATAGTCCAGGGCGACGGCAAGACGACCGCAATCACCATCTACAAGAGCGATACGCTCAAGGACGTCGCCGACAAGATGAACGTCGCGATCCGCGACGGACTCGGACAGGGCAGGCTGACCGCAGGGCCGTTCGTGGAGTTCATTACCGACGAGAACGTCACCGATGACGGACCGAACGCGGTCAAGGGCACATTCGTCATCCGAACGGCTCTCAACGGCAACGACGGCAAGCTGAACTTCGTGGGCGACGAGGACCTGATCAAGGCGCTCAGCCTCAACGTGATCCAGAACCATGTGGACAACAAGTTCAAGGTCTCCATAGAGGACGCCCACACGAAGAAGTCCATAGTGATAGACAGCCAGATCACCGGCAACAACCTCATCGGCGTGCTGCACAAGAACGTCGACGTCACCTTCGACTCGATGGCGGGCATCACGGTGGAGTACAGCAAGGAGACGGGCCGTTTCAACTACACGAACAACACCGGCCTGACCCCTTACGAGACGATAGTCCACCTTGCGGACAACACCACGGTCTTCCAGATCGGCGCCAACGAGAAGGAAGACATGGGCATCAACATCGGCGCGATGGGCACCAGGGCGCTTGGCATCCACGGCGTAATCGTCACCGACAGGGTGTCCGCCGCTCGTACTATCACCGTGCTCGACGGTGCCATCGACAGGGTCTCCAGCCAGAGGGCAAGGCTTGGCGCCTACCAGAACAGGCTTGAGCACACCATCAACAACCTGACTGTAGCCGGGACCAACCTCCAGGCAGCCGAGAGCCGCATCCGCGACCTCGACATGGCCAAGGAGATGATGAACTTCACGAAGCTGAACATCCTGCTGCAGGCGGGCAACTCCATGCTTGCTCAGGCCAACCAGCTTCCGCAGAACGTGCTTCAGCTCCTCCGTTAGTTTCTCTAGTTTACTAATAAGGAGAGGGGAGTCAGCTCCCCTCTCCTGCTAGGGAGATGGAGGTGAACCAAAATGGAAGTGCTAAGGCCAACCGTGCCTGTAGGGGCGGCAGTTGGACAGGCCGGACCGCCGGGTTTACCGACGCCGGCCGAAAGAGTCCCGGTTCAGGCGCGTGAACCAGTTGAGAAACGAGTTACAGAGGAGCGTCTCAGGGATGCTGTGGATTACGCCAACAGTCTCTCGGCGGTCTTTGATCGAAGCCTCAAGTTTGAGTATCGCCAAGAGGCGGACGTGTACCAGGTCTCCGTGATCGATACGTCAAGAGACGAAGTAGTCCGGAAAATCCCGCCGGACGAGGTGGTTCGCTTCATAGAGAGGATCAAGGATCTTTTCGGTGCGATGATCGATATTCAAGCGTGACGCAGAGCAACAAGCGGGGGCGGCTTACGGGCCGCCCCTTGATTTATCCTGTGTTTTTGACGATACACTATGTGGAACGCGAGATTTCGCCACGTATTCAACCGAAGCGGAGGAGAATGCATGAAAACCCTCGTCACCGGCGCGGGAGGCTTCATCGCCTCGCACCTCGTCGAAGAACTCGTAAGGCAAGGCCACGAAGTCCGCGCCTTCGTGCACTACAACTCGCGCAGCTACTGGGGCTGGCTGGAGGACTCCCCCTGCCGGGACTCAGTCGAGATAATCGCAGGCGACGTGCGCGACTACGACCTGGTCAAGTCCACAGTTGCGGGATGCGGCACGGTCTTCCACCTCGCCGCCCTGATCGGCATACCTTACTCCTACGTCTCGCCGCTGGCCTACATCCGCACCAACGTCGAGGGGACCTACAACGTTCTGCAGGCCGCGCGGGAGTGCGGCGCGGAGCGAGTGATCCACACCTCCACCAGCGAGATCTACGGCACGGCGCAGTACGTCCCCATCGACGAGGCGCACCCGGTCAACCCTCAGTCACCCTACGCCGCCAGCAAGGCTTCGGCGGACTTCCTCGCGCTCTCCTACCACCGCTCATTCGGCCTTCCGGTCACGGTAGTACGCCCCTTCAACACCTACGGCCCGCGGCAGTCGGCCCGCGCTATCATCCCGACCGTCATATCGCAGATCCTCGACGGCAGGGACACGCTCTCCCTGGGCAACCTCGCCCCCACCCGCGACCTGACATTCGTTTCGGACACAGTCTCGGGCTTTCTGGCGGCCGCAGACTCGCACGAGACCGTCGGAGAGACGGTCAACCTCGGCACAGGGAGCGAGATCTCAATCGGCGACCTGGTTGCGAAAATTGCGCGTATAATGGGGCGCGAGGTGCGGATCGTCTCCGACGAGCAACGCGTCCGCCCAACGAAGAGCGAGGTAGAGCGCCTGCTCTCCGACCCCGGCAAGATGCGCTCCCTCACCGGCTGGCTCGCGAAAGTCTCACTGGACGACGGTCTGGCCCGGACAGTAGAGTGGATGAAGGAACGCAGATCGCTCTACAAGAGCGACATCTACAACGTATAGAAGGTGAAGGCAATGCCCCTGCTGCTTGACGCGCCGAACCTGGGCGAGCGAGAGAAAGAGATGCTTATCGAGTGCGTGGACTCCACATACGTCTCCACCGCCGGACCCTTCGTGCCGGAGTTCGAGGAGCGCTTCGCCAGGTACCTCGGGGCGCCCGCGGCTGTTGCCGTTCAGAGCGGCACTGCGGCTATCCACATTGCACTCGCGGAGCTCGGCGTCGGGGAGGGGGACGAGGTGATCGTCCCTGCGTTGACATTCGTCGCCTCGGTTAATCCAGTCCTATACGCGGGGGCCGCCCCCGTGCTGCTCGATGTGCACGCCGACACCTGGACACTCGACCCGGAGAGGGTCCGTGACGCGATCACCCCCCGAACGAGAGCGATCATCCCCGTGCACCTCTACGGCAACCTCTGCAACATGGACGCACTGCTCGAGATCTGCGGGGAGTGCAGCATCGCGATCGTCGAGGACGCCACCGAGGCCCTCGGCGGGACGTGGCGCGGCAGGCCCGCCGGCACGATGGGCGATTTCGGCTGTTTCAGCTTCAACGGCAACAAGCTCATCACCACGGGCGGGGGCGGCATGGTAACGGCACGCGACCCCGAACGGGCGGCGCGGGTCAAGTATCTCGTCAACCAGGCGCGCGACTCCTCCAAGGGATACTACCACCCGGAGATGGGCTACAACTACCGGATGACCAACCTCGAGGCGGCCCTCGGGCTTGCGCAGATGGAGCGCATCGAGGGCTTTCTGAAAAAGAAGCGGGCCTTCGCCCGTATCTACAGTGAAGCCCTCGACGGCATCCCCGGCGTCGCCATGCAGAAGGAGGCGCACGGCGCAGAAAACGCCTGGTGGTTCCCTTCCGTCACCGTCGAGCACATCCCGATCCCGGAGCTGCAGGTGGCCCTGAACGAGCGCGGCGTCCCGACGAGGCGGCTATTCTCGCCGCTTCACACCTTCCCGTACCTGCGCCATCACGCCCCGTACCCCTGCCCCAACGCCGAGCGAATCTACGAGCAGGGACTCAACCTCCCCGCCTCGACCGCGAACGACGAGGACTCCGTCAGGCGAGCCGCCAAGACGCTGCGGGAAGTGCTGCTGAAAGCTGGTGTTCGCCCATGACCCGCAAGATCGCCGTAGTCACGGGAACCCGCGCCGAGTACGGCCTGCTCTACTGGCTGATGAAGGAGGTTCAGGCCGACCCTGAATTACAGTTGCAGCTTATCGTTACCGGGGCGCACCTCTCGCATGAATTCGGTTTGACGTGGAAAGAGATCGAAGCCGACGGTTTTGCCATTGACGAGAAAGTGGAGCTATTGCTTTCCGGAGATTCCACCGTCGCGGTCACCAAATCGCTTGGCCTTGGCGTTATTGGTTTCGCCGACGCGTTGGAACGATTAAAGCCAGACATACTTGTTATCCTCGGCGACAGATACGAGATGCTCGGAGTTGCTGCTGCGGCGTCTCTTGCGGGCATTCCGATAGCCCACATAAGCGGCGGGGAGATAACGCTTGGAGCTTACGACGATGCTTTTCGGCACGCCATTACAAAGATGAGTTCCCTTCATTTTGCCGCTCACGAAGAGTATCGGAGGCGCATCATCCAAATGGGAGAGCATCCTGATTCAGTCTTCGTCGTCGGACCTGCATGTGCCGATGCCCTTCTGCACCTTCCCATCCCGTCGAAAGAGAAGCTGGAGTCCGACCTCGGAATGATCCTTGATTCACCATTTTTGCTGGTGACGTACCACCCAGAGACGCGAGCACCGATACCTTCGGAAGCGCAGATTTACGAACTGCTCGCAGCACTTGACCTATTATCCTCCGCAACCTTGCTCTTTACAGGAGCTAACGCCGACACGGATGGACGGATCATCAACGAACGCATAATCGACTTTTGCGCAGCCCGTCCTGATCGCAGGCTATTCGTTCAATCACTTGGAAGAATTCGCTACTGGCAGACCCTCTCTCTCGCCGACGCTGTTGTCGGAAACTCGTCCAGCGGTGTTGTTGAGGCCCCGCTTTTGGGGACACCGGTTATCAATGTCGGCAAAAGGCAAGAAGGGCGTATCCGCAACCACCTGGTTGTCGACAGCCCATGCGAACGCAATGCCATAAACACCGTTATTAAGCAAATGCTCGCGTACGGAAAAGAGAAAGGAAGGCAGCGTGACGAAATGTCAAGCCCGGCGAAACTGATGGTAGAATACCTGAAAAAAGCGCAAATCGAGACGTCCAAACCGTTTTTTGATATTTCATGGAGGGATTGAAAAATGAAAGTCTTTGTCATCGCCGAAGCCGGTGTGAACCATAACGGATCCCTTGACATGGCGCTGCGCTTGGTGGACGTTGCTGTTGAGGCAGGGGCGGACGCCGTTAAGTTCCAGACCTTTACTGCTGAGCGGGTTATTTCGAAGCACGCTTCGAAGGCCGACTACCAGAAAAAGACAACGGATGCTTCGGAATCTCAACTTGAGATGGCCCGTCGGCTCGAAATGGATCATAAGGATCACTTGGCGTTAAAAGCGCGGTGCGCAGAACGGGGTATTCTTTTTTTATCAAGTCCTTTCGATGAGCCGAGCGTTGATTTGCTGTCCAGGGTGCTTGGACTTGAGACATTAAAGATACCCTCCGGAGAAATAACTAACGCGCCTCTCCTCCTTCGAGCCGCGAGAACGGGGTGCACAATTATCCTGTCCACTGGCATGAGTACCCTGGGAGAAATCGAAGACGCTCTCGGAGTGCTGGCATTCGGATACTCCGGAGAAAAAGCGCCTTCTCGCGAAGCTTTCCGCGCTGCATTCTTCTCTGAAAAAGGGCAGGCTCTTCTGAAGCGGAAAGTCACGCTTCTGCACTGCACGACGGAGTACCCGGCGCCGTTCTGCGAGGTGAACCTGAATGCGATAGGAACGCTTCACCGTGCCTTCGGCCTTCCTGTGGGTTATTCAGATCACACCAATGGAATTGCGATACCGATAGCGGCAGTAGCATTAGGAGCACGGGTGATCGAAAAACACTTCACATTGGACAGAACTTTGTCTGGACCGGACCACAAAGCCTCTCTAGAGCCGTGCGACTTGGCGACTATGATACGAAGCATTAGGGAGGTAGAGGTGTCCTTGGGAAACGGAAAAAAGATACCGTCTCCTTCGGAACTAAAAAACATGAGCATAGCGCGCAAGAGTTTGGTGGCCGCCGAGGACATAAAAGCAGGAAGCCTACTGACTCAAGGTAATATGACCTCGAAGCGTCCTGGCGATGGGCTTTCTCCTTTTTTTTTCTGGGACTTCCTCGACACAAACGCGACAAACGACTTCCTCAAGGACGAAAAATTGTATTGAAGCGAATATAAGGTGCTTTTATCTGTGTCAAGTCCATTTTAGTGTGTAAATTGGCCTTCGGTTATTTTCATGCAGCCGCACCAGCTTCTGTCTTCTTTTCCGAAGAATCAAGACTCTCGTAGTATTCCTGCATGTCCATGTACTTTTTCCCTGTAGACCACCTCTCGTCCTGCTCCACAAGCAGCGCTCCTATAAGTCGGATCGCCGACTCCTCGTTGGGATAGATACGGATCACGCGGTCGCGGCGGCGTATCTCCTCGTTGAGACGCTCAAGTCCGTTCGACGTCCGAAGCTTCCGACGGTACTTGTAAGGAACGGAAAGCACCGACACCACGTCGTCGAACCCTTCCTCCAGCACGGCGACGGCACCAGGAGCGAGCGCCTCGTACTCCTCCACCGTCTCCCTGAGACACCGACGGGCATCCTCAAGGGTCGGAGCGTCGTACATCCTCTTCAGACGCAGTCCGAGGCCGGGCTGATGCCTCTTCGGCGCCCTCGCGAGAACATTGCGCGAGAAGTGCGTCTGGCACCTGTGCCAGGACGCCCCCTGAAAGTGCCTGCGGACGGCCTTCACCAGACCCTTGTGGTCGTCGGAGGTCACGTGGTCGACGCCTTTCAGGCCGCGATCCTTGAGCTCGGAGAAGAACTCTCCCCAGCTCGACTCAGACTCGCTGTCGGCAAGCTTGAAGCCCAGTATCTCGCGACGCCCGCCTTCGGCGACTCCAACCGCTATCAGCATGCTCCTGTTGCGCACGCGCTCGCCGTCCCGCACCTTGAGGTATATGGCGTCGACGATCAGAAAAGGATGACTGTCGTCCAGAGGCCTGCTGCGAAAGGCGTCGACCACCGGATCCAGCCTGCGGCAGAGATCCGAAACCATCGACCTGGAGAAGCTCCTCCCGCAAAGCTCCTCGGTCACAAGCTCTATCTTGCGAGTCGACACGCCGTTGACCACCATCTCCATCATGGCCAGAAGCAGAGCCTGCTCGCTCCTCTGATAACGCTCGAACAGGGTGGTGCTGAACTCGCCCCCTCCCCTGTGTCTCGGGACACGCAGGGTTATGGTCCCGATCCTCGTTGTCATGTCCCTTTCCCTGAAGCCGTTCCTGTGGGCCGTGCGCCCGTCGCTGCGCTCGTAGCGGGCCGCACCGATCTGTTCGGTCGACTGGGCCTCCAGCACCTGGTTGAGTATCATCTCCAGCAGTTTGGCGAAGGCATCATCCTTTCCGTCTTTTGAGAACAGGCCGTGCAAAAGTTCCGTTTCCAGTGTAATATTGATACGAGCCATGAGTTCAACGCCTCCTCGATATGATGATGGTTGATCAGCTACATCATAACCGAGGCTTGAGCGAATGGCTCAATTCGAATTTACACCATTATAAGGACTCAATC